>CAJODC010000080.1 GCA_905233215.1 uncultured Synergistales bacterium | reverse complement strand
TGCGTATTTGGCGGCCAGTCTGATTGCCTCAACCATACTAACCTCGCTCACCATGTTTCTGCCTGCAATATCGAACGCTGTTCCGTGATCCACGCTTGTGCGTAAAATCGGCATACCGTTGGTTATCGAAATCGTGCGCTCAAAGTCAAGCGTCTTCGTAGCAATGTGTCCCTGATCATGATAGAGCGACAGAACACTGCTGTAACGTCCCTGCGCCGCCTGATGAAACACTGAGTCCGCACCTATAGGCCCTGCAACGTTATAGCCTTCTGCTTTCAGCTGTTCGACAGCAGGGGTAATCTCATTGACTTCCTCCCAGCCGAAAAGCCCGTGTTCACCGCAATGAGGATTCAATCCTGCTACTGCCATAGTACCGCCGGTTACTCCGAGACGTTCAAGGGCAGCGATGCACTCTTTTGCACACTCGACAATTTTGTCCTTCTTTATCTGTCCGAGCATTTGAAGGAGCGATAAATGTCTCGTCAGGAAGAAGACTCTAAGCCCGTTAGTCTCGAACATCGTCAGAGGGTCTTTTGTTCCCGTTAATGCTCCGAATATCTCAGTATGTCCGATGAACGGGACTTCAGCCGCGTGGAGTGCTTCCTTGTTGATGGGAGTTGTAGCTACTGCGTCAGCTTCGCCAGACATTGCGAGTTTTATACTGCGCTCGATGTAATCATAGGCAGCTTTTCCGCACATGGCCTGAACCTTGCCGTAGCTGAACGAAGACATGTCAATGTTGTCGAGGTCGATAAGGTTGATTATGCCCTCTCTGAAATCCGCACTCTTTGAATCATTGCAGACATGAACGTTCAGTTTTGCGCCGGTCAGAGATATAGCCTTGTCGATAATTTTTCTGTCGCCGATTACGAGGCAGTCAGCAGTCTTATTGACCGTATCGCTGGCAAGAGCCTTAACGACTATTTCAGGCCCTACCCCTGCCGGATCTCCGATTGGAATTGCGATTACTGGTTTTGGCATTAGGATTCTCCTTTCTGGTTAAATAAATAACTTTTCTTTCAGGTAATTCACACAGCGGTTTATTGCGTCTGAATTTCCCTGACTTCCTCCCTTTGTTACAACATGAAGCCCGCTGAACTCCCCGTCGCTGAACAGTCCGTAAGCCGCTAAAGGCAGTACCTCGTCTTTAAGTTCAAGGCCGGAAGCCCCGAAACGCTGACATACAGCCTGAGTAACATCACCGCCGCTTGCGTAAAGCCCTCTGAATAACGGTTCAGACTTCAGAATCCTGAATGCAATTTCTGCTAATGACGAATTTATTTTGTCAGTTATCTCATCGAGTGAGCTTCCGTTCCTGATGTAGGGTGTGAAGTCAATGCGTTTTTCAGGATATATTCCGTCTCCCGTAACGCTTACCACCGTGTTGAACTGCGACTTCGATATTTCCTTCTCGCGTTCTTCATCGGACTCAAGGAAGCGTCTTGTCTCAGCGAATATGTTTGCTATCGGGTGCTGTGAAAGCCATAGTTCTTCCATCTGAGCGGTTGTGTTTGGATTAACGCTCCCGACTACGGCGAGAATTTTACGGCGTTCGTGCTTTGTGTTCGGTGTAATCAGCTTACGTGAAAGAGCGGCTGTGAAAACTCCCGGATCTACGGCAATAATCTTTCTTCCGCAGGTGATGACCGCATCGGCAATGAGATCCAAATCCTCCTGAGTTACGCAGTCAATCACAATGATTCGATTTCCCTGTTCAGCAAGAGAATTTATCTCAGCGGCCAGTTTGTGCTTGCCGTTCATCAAACCGTTAAGACCTATCGAGGCTACTTTGTACTTGCTCTTGAACAGGCTGGCCATGTCCGAAGTTTTTACAGGAGTTTTGGGGTCAATGGCTATGTTCGTTTTATGGAGCGGAGAGCCGTCAACAAGAAGGTAGCCGCCGACTAATATACGGCCTGATGACGGGAAGCAGGGTGCGGAAACAGCTATGACATTTTCGCCGGTCATTGATGAAACAGCGTCAATCATTGCGTCAGTCTCGCTCCCTAAATTGCCTCTGAGAGTGGAGTCTATTCTCTTTGACCAGACTTTTATATTGCGAACTTCATCAGCCAGAGTCATTGCAACGTTCATCACCCTGCTGTAGGCTTCTTCAGGAGATACTGCCCTGCTGTCGGTCGAATAAATCAGGCAGTCGCAATTATCCTTTACGTTCTCTGAAACCTTCTGACCGTTGAGAATTGTGTAGGCTTTATAACCCATTTTGGCCAAGAGAACGCCTGTAGCGTTTCCGCCTGTGAGATCATCTGCCACTACTGCACATTGAACCATGTTTCTGCCCCGTTGCCCTGCTATTTCGCCGTAAGTATCTCTACAGCTTCCCTCAAAGTCTCAGCCTCGCCGACGTTGCCTGGAAATATGACATAAGGTGTCATTGGGAATTTGCTTTCCGAACCTGTTTGCCACACGGGTATGCCCGGACGAATCTGCCCTAAAACATTCGCGTGCTTAACGGCTAATGCCTTAGTGCCTACATCGCTTGATGTTATTCCGCCCTTAGCGATAACAAATGCGGGAGTAACTGAGAGCTTGCCGACTAGCGACTGAACAGCGTCAGAGATTTTCACGGACAGGCGTAATTCATCTTCCTTGTTGCCGGTATCTGCTCTGATTAATGCGCGTGTAGTGTAACAGCAGACAGTTTTTCCGGCTTTAATGCAGGCTTCTTCTTTGTCGAGACAGCGTTGAACTTCACGCGAGAAAGCCTCATCATCTTTCACCAGAGTAGCGTCAAGCTCTATGAACTCAATGTTCTTCAAGGCTTTGAGGGCTTCAACCTGCTTAGTTGTCTTGTCAGTGTGAGAGCCTACAACGATGATGCCTCCGTTTGATGTCTCATTAACGACCATTTTTTCACGGGTAAGGAGCGGCTGATCCGTAACGCCTCCCATAACCTTGACGATGGCCGCTGCTGTCCTGAACATGAAGACTTTGCCTTT
>CAJODC010000079.1 GCA_905233215.1 uncultured Synergistales bacterium | reverse complement strand
ATCGCCTTTGTTGAAGCCCATGTACTCAGTCGCATAAATATAGAACGTGTCAACATCTTTGGTAATTTCAGGAAGTTTATACCAGCAGTCCTTCCGTGAATAATCTGGAGCTTTCTCTGAATTTGCCTTGTAAGCAGCGATTCGCTTTGCCACGTTGTTCTTGATGTTGTTGTAGTAGAACGTGTAATCATTGTCGTGCCTTGCGCCAGGCCCGAAGTACTCAGCTGTGATTTTCGCGGCCTCTTCGGGCATAGGGTCAGGCTTTGCGTTCGTAACGACTGTGCCGCGTGAGAGGACAATCTGAGCGTCCGCTCCTATGTCAGCGATTTCGGGTTCGCCTGTCTTCTCGTTCGTAACAAATGAACCTAAGTTCTCGCTTGCAGGTGCGTATGTTTCATCGAGCTTCCAGTTTAACGGGTTAATGCTGATTGCCCCCGGCAGCAACACGGCTGTCTTGACGCTGCCCTCAACGTTCTCTTTGCCCTCAGTGTTCCAGCTGATGATAACGCCCGTGTCGCTCTCGCCTGTTGCGAATTTCAGGTGCGGATAGGCTTTGAGGTCGTCTTTAGTGACTGAGTAGCCTATGACGTAGGCCGCAATCATGCGCTTGTAGTATTCCGGGAGTTCCTTGAAATATTTTTCCAGAACTATCTTGGCTATGGCTGAGCCCTGGCTGTGTCCTGCAAGAATGAAGGGTCTGCCTCCGTTGCAGTTCTCGAAGTAGTAGTCGAGCGCAGCTGTTATGTCGCTGTAGGGTATACCTGAAATCGCAGCGTCAACGTCCCCCGTCTCCTGCCATGATTTTTTCATGACTCTCATTCCGGCCTGACGGTAGTACGGCACGAAAACGTTTGTTGACTCTTCATATGCGCTTGCCTGCGACATGTATTCTTCAACAAAGCCCGCTAACATCTCTTCATTGTCGAGAGCTGCGTATTCGGGGGAATCTTCTTTTAAGCTGCCAAAGATGTACACCGTTGAGTTAATGTAGAACGTGTCAACGTCTTTTGTGATAGCAGCTGGAATTTTGTGCCAGCTTGATTTCTGGGAATAATCTGGAGCTTTCCCTGCGTTGTCGGCTGCTGAACAGGCAGTCAGGCCGAAAGCCATAACGCCGAGTATTGTCAATGTTGAAATTTTCTTCATCAATTTCCAAATCCTTTCAGTGAATAAATATACCCCCTCAGGCTTCGAGGGGGCATTGAATGAGTTTCATTAGTCCAGCTTGAAATCATAATGCTTCGAGTAATCCTCTTGAATGTTCAAGCGGAGAGTCTTGTTAGCAAGGTCATACACTGATGTGTGCCATGTCTGCCAGAAGTTGTTGGGCTGAATGTTCCTGTCGTGCAGCTTGTAGGTGTCAAAGCCGTACTGTATAGCCGCCTTGAAATCCATGGGAGCGTTTGCGATTGTCAGATTGCCTTCGGTGTACTCTGTGTACCAGAAAGGATTTGTATCAGCTTCATAAGCCTGAGTATACTTCACGCGCTCCATCAAGTGAGCCATTCCCTCAGCGGATTTTGCGCCCTCTGCGTAATGCTCCTTCAGTATGGCGTAACGCTCAACTCCGCAGGCGTGGGGCGTAAGGATTGGGAAGCCTTCATAAACTTTTCCGGCTACTTTCTGGCCTGTCTGGGCTACATGCTTTGCATAGGGAGTTTTCGGAGCGTAGTTGACATAGAAATTCGCCATGATGTTGTCCGTGTCGTTTCTGGCAACAAGCTCGCCGTCAATGCATTCGATGATGTACGTCTCCTTCTTGTCAGAGAGCATCCAGTGAAGACCCCATGTGCCGTAACCGCCGTAAATGTCCATGTTCTTCAGCAGCTCTACGCCATGAGCGGCGGATTTCGCGTGGTCAAGAACGTAGCGGACTACTGAGACAGCATGAATGCGCGGTTTGCCGTAATTGGTTGAGAGCGAGGTTGCGAAGTCAAGATCAACAGCCGGAGCAACGTTGCAGTTAATGGCCACGCCGTTTTCGTTGATGCCGTCAAAAGTCAGGTTC
>CAJODC010000078.1 GCA_905233215.1 uncultured Synergistales bacterium | reverse complement strand
GCAAAATATCTTCTCGCTCGTCTCGTTAGCGTTACGCTTATTGCCCTTGATATTCTAGGGACATAACCGCATTCCTTGAGACGTACCCAGCCTAACGTAGGGATTTTCGCTCTATGCCGTTCTACCGCTAAATCACTCTGATTGTTGCGCGGTAAATACATACCGATTGGCCGTCCGTTACGCTTCTTGAATTTCGGGAAGCCTGTTCTGCCCTTCAGAAAATTCCTGTAGGCTTTGTCTGCGTTCATTATAGCTTTCTTTACGGCTTTAGACGATACTTCCCATATCCATAATTTACGTCATTGGCCTTCCTGTAATTGTTGTTAAGCCATTTCGAGAAGTTATAGCCTGACATATATTCATGAGTACCGTTGCGATAATTATCGAGATTAGTTGCTATGAAAAGATTATAGACATAACGACACACTCCCATAGTGCGCTCAATGATTTGTATTTGCTCAATGGTCGGTTTCAATTCCACTTTGTATGCCCTATGTCTAAAAATATTCATAACATAATATTACATCAAGTTACACTTTTTTGACATCTAGATGTATCTCCTTTTTATAGCTGTTGTCCGCAGTTAGGACAGAATTTAGCACCGGGCATGATTGCGTTTCCGCACTTAGGGCAGACAAGTTTAGCTCCGCAGTTCATGCAGAATTTCGCACCGCTCACTACGGGCTGACCGCATGAAGGACACACCAAGCCCGATGCTTGAGGCTGAGTGTTAGCGTTCTGAGAGTTGATGTACTGTCCCATCTGAGCCGCCATTTGACCGAATGTACCGCCCATTCCCATTCCTGCGCCGAGTCCCACTCCTGCTCCGAGAAGCGAACTTCCTCCCTCGTTCTTCGCTGCCGACTCCATAACGTCAAACGATCGTTTCTGCTGATAGCTGTAGCCCATAACGTTCATCGTCGCACGTTCGGCCATCGCTGATTTCAGCTTCTTGATGCCCTCGTCATCATCGACAACGTTGACGGAACCGAAGTAGAAATTCAGAGGCTCAATCCCGTAAAGAGCAAACTCAGGACGGATTCTCTCTACAGCTTCCTTTGACATGTCATCGAGGTATGCTGAAATCTCGAAGATGTTGATGTGTTTTTGGGCAATGTAAGTCGCTATCATGTCGCCCATTCTTGAGAGTATTAAGCCCTTGAAGTAATTTGCAACTTCATCACGCGTGATTGATGACTTGTTGCCAGCTAGTTTCAACACAAATTGACGGCTCTCGCTGACTCTGAGTCCGAACTGTCCGAAGGCCCGAACGTAAATCGGAATCTGATACTCAGGATCACGCAGAAGAATCGGATTCTGAGTCCCCCACTTGACATCAAGCAGGCTGACTTTGTTGACGAACCACACACTCGCCTTGAACGCGCTTTCACCGCCTGTAGCAAGATTGATCAGCCGTCCAAGCATGGGAATGTTGTTGGTCGAAAGGGTATGTCTTCCAGCTCCGAAAAGGTCGAGAGCTTGACCGTCCTTGAAGAGTATAGCTTCCTGACTCTCACGGACAATAAGCTGTGTCCAGTTGCCTAGCTCATCGCTCTTTGAGGGGTTATTCTTGTTGACGTAACGCCAAGCGAGAATGTCGTTTGAGTTGATGCTGTCGTCCCATTGCACTATCTGTACTATTGCCATTGTATGCACGTCCTTCTTTTTTTGCTGACTGAGCAAATCTTTGACACTGATAATGATAGCATGTAAAATACTTTCGCAAAAATTTCAACGAAAGGAGACTCACAGAAATGATGACGAAATCAATAAATTCTCTCGCACTACTCTTGCGTTCTGTGAATCTCCGGGACGCAGATGTTTAGCGCAAACTGATAAACAGCAGACGATGACGGGGATTCTGAGACCAACGAAAAAGTTTCAGACCCCGTTTTTTGTTGCACAGGAGGAAAAATCATGAACAGGGTAAAAATATTTGACACAACATTACGTGACGGCGAACAGTCGCCCGGCTGCAGCATGAATCTCAGTGAGAAGACATTATCGAGGGAGGATTCGCTATCGCTTCGCCGATGGACTTCAAGAGCATTCAGGCAATCGCTGGAGCCGCTCCGAACTGCGTTATCGCCAGCCTCGCACGCTGCAACACACGAGACATTGACGCAGCATGGGAGGCCGTGAAGGACGCAAAGAAACCCCGCATTCACGTATTCATTGCGACAAGCGATGTTCACATGCAGTACAAGTTACGCATGACACGTGAGCAAGTCTTGCAGACGATAACAGAGATGGTCGGTTACGCAAAATCGAAGTGTGATGACATTGAGTTTTCAGCCGAAGACGCTTCAAGGTCAGACCGTGAATTTCTCGTGCAGGCATTCGGCAATGCAATCGCAGCCGGAGCGAATACAATCAACGTTCCCGATACTGTGGGCTACTCAACACCGCAGGAAATGGGCGAGCTTATCGCTTACCTTCGTGAACACGTCAAGGGCATCGACAGCGTTGACATTTCCGTACACTGTCATAACGATTTGGGAATGGGCGTAGCGAACTCGTTAGCTTGTGTGAAGGCAGGAGCGACTCAGGTTGAATGCACAGTGAACGGAATCGGAGAGCGTGCCGGGAATGCAAGCCTTGAAGAAATTGTCATGGCCATTCGCACACGAAGAGATTTCTACGATGCCGAAACAGGAATCAACACTCACGAAATTTACAGGTCAAGCAGACTCCTCAGCAACATAATCGGTGTAGCGATCTCGCCGACAAAGCCTATTGTCGGGGCAAACGCATTCGCTCACGAGGCAGGCATTCACCAGCACGGAATGATAACGAACGCTCAGACATACGAAATCATGAACCCTGACGAAATCGGAGTGCCTCACAGAGCGTTGGTACTCGGCAAGCATTCAGGCAAGCACGCAATACGTGAGAGGCTTGAAGCGATGGGCTATGAGATTCCTGACGATGAACTGGAAGACATCTTCACGAGGTTCAAGAAACTTGCTGACGAGAAGAAGACAATCACAAGCTCAGACCTTGAGGCACTGACCCTTCACCGCTCAAGAATAGTCCGGGTCGAAGACAGCACAGCGTCAACATGTAAACTCATCAGCCACTCGATAACATCAGGCAGCGACATTCCGAAAATCTCTTACGTGAAACTCTCAAGGGACAACAAAGTTCTTGAAGGTGTCGAATACGGCGCAGGACCTCTTGACGCAGCGTTCAAGGCCGTGAACAAGATGTTGGGAGTCGAGGCGAGACTCGAAGATTTCAGCGTTAGAGCTGTTACTGAAGGCGAGGACTCAATCGGCGAAGCTGTCGTGAAAATTTCGAGTGCCTCAAGCGGTGAGATGTACACAGGCTCAGGGATAAGCACAGACATTGTTGAAGCGTCATTGCAGGCGTATATCAACGGTATCAATAAAATGTTCGAGGCTGGCGAATAGTCGAAAAAAATCAGGCTGACTGCCTCTGAGGCTTCAGCCTTGTTTTTATACCATGTCGGCAGGGTTTATATAACTGTCATACTCTTCAGCCGTCAATATTCCTAGAGACACAGCCGACTCTTTCAGCGTTATATTCTTTTCGTGGGCGTTCTTAGCGATTTTTGCGGCGTTGTCGTAACCTGTGTGAGGATTAAGAGCAGTAACAAGCATCAAAGATTTCGATAAATTTTCGCTCATCTTCTCAACGTTTGGACGAATACCGGCAAGACATTTCCTCACGAAAAATTTGAACGTCTCTGAAAGAAGATTGACACTCTGCAAAAAGTTATAAGCTATCACAGGCATGAAGACATTGAGCTGAAAGTTGCCCTGACTCGCGGCGAAAGAAACCGCCGTGTCATTGCCCATGACGTGAACGGCTGCCATAGTTACGGCCTCGCATTGAGTCGGGTTGACCTTGCCGGGCATTATTGAGCTTCCCGGCTCGTTTTCAGGTATGAAAATCTCGCCAAGTCCGCATCTCGGCCCCGATGCCAGCCATCGAATAT
>CAJODC010000077.1 GCA_905233215.1 uncultured Synergistales bacterium | reverse complement strand
TGCAGGGAGCAAATTATCACTATGCCGATCAGCTTCGTGGAGTCGGGAAGGAGCTTCCCATAACGATGACATGCTTCACGCTTGCTTCAGTGTCGTTGATTGGTCTTCCTGTAACAGGAGGCTTCACGGCGAAATGGTACATGGCTGCCGGAGCGCTGGGACTTGGCGGACTGGGATTATTCGGAGTGGCCGTGCTGATGGTGAGTGCATTGCTGACGGCCGGGTATTTGCTTCCGATTGTTACTGATGCGTTCTTCCCGGGAGATGATTACGATTACACGAGCGTTGTGCCGTTCAAGATGCTTCCGTTAAAAATGCTGATACCGTTGCTTTCTTTGAGTGCCGGTGCAGTTTTGACGGGAGTTTTTGGAGGGAAGATAATTGAATTTGTGAACAGCAGAATTATTCCTGCGTTGCTGTGAACTTTGTCCCCCTGTTGAAATCGAAGCAGGGGGATTTTTCTACAAACTTCTCAAATACTCAAGGCACGTTCTGACACCGAAAGCTGTCGCGCCCTTGCAATAAATTCCGTGTTCTTTGTCCTTGAAATCGACTCCGGCAATGTCCATGTGAGCCCAAGCGATATTTTCCCCGACAAATTCCTTCAGGAACAACGCCGCAAATATCGCTCCGCCGTACCTTTCGCCAGCGTTCACCAAGTCAGCGAAAGGAGACTTCAATGACTCCTCGATGTGTTCATCTTCAAGAGGCAAACGCCAGAATGACTCGCCGGTTTTCACTGAGGCTGAGAGAATTTTTGCCGACAGTCCGTCATCGTTCACGAAAAGTCCGGCTCTGTTTTTACCCAACGCTACCATACACGCACCCGTTAATGTGGCCATGTCGATTATGACATCGGGCTTTGTCTCGCT
Organism: uncultured Synergistales bacterium; assembly: GCA_905233215.1. GTDB lineage: Bacteria > Synergistota > Synergistia > Synergistales > Aminobacteriaceae > JAFUXM01. The sequence continues at coordinate 1,468 of CAJODC010000077.1, read as the reverse complement.
CGCAACACAAAGAGCGTCAGCAAGAACGAGCCTTCCTTCAGCGTCAGTGTTATTGATCTCGATAGTCTTGCCGTTACGGGCGGTGATGATGTCATCTGGACGGTAAGCACTCCCTGACGGCATGTTCTCAGCGCATGACATGAAGCCGTGAACTTCGACATTGAGTCCGAGTTCGGCGACTCCCTTCATGATTCCGAGAACGTTACATGCGCCGGTTTTGTCGCCCTTCATCGTGAGCATGAATTGATCGGGCTTGATGTTGAGTCCTCCGCTGTCGAAGGTGATTCCTTTTCCGACAATGGCAGCTTTCTTTGATGGTGTTCCTTTGGGCTTGTAGGTCAGGTGAATCAGTCGAGGGGGATTGATTGAGCCTTTGCCGACAGCGAGAAGTGCGCCCATTTTTTCATCGGCGAGTTTCTTTTCGTCCCACACTTCGCAATCTAATCCGTACTGTTCAGCCAATGCCGTTGCTTTGTCGGCCATTGTTGACGGACAAACGGCACAGCCCGGTTCATTAGCGATCTCACGGGCGAATATCTGAGCGTCAGCAAACTTCATTCCAGCTGAAACGTCATCATCGCAAACGTCCGAGTAAATTTCGTTGAGTGAGAAAGGCTCGTAATCTTTGCCCTTTGTCTTGTAACTGTCGAAAACGTAAGAGCATAACCCTCCTGCTTCGCCCAAAGCGAATGTCAAGCCGTCATATTCTTTCAGGTGTGAGAGCAAGACGGCTGATGACTTGCTGTGATTCTTCCCGGCGTTACGGAATCCCCAAGCGAGGGAGTCGCGGATTAAGTTCAGGTTACACTTTTCTTTCTTGCCGAGTCCGATGAGGTATAGAGTGCCTTCGACTAACGGTACACGGAGCAAAGAGCCTTTCTTGCCAGTGAAGTCCTTACGTGAAACGAGGGCTGAGAGAATCTCTTTCACTTCATCGTCAAATGATGGGAGATTCTGACAGTCCTCTTCTCGTAAAAGGATTAGGAGTGAATCGACAGGGTTAAAATTTTCCCAACGCTTAATCTGCATTAACAGCCCTCTTCACGAAACCTGATTTGAGACATTTCGTGCAGACTTTGACTTTGAGAAGTTCGCCGTCACCGGCATCGATTCTGACGGTCTGAAGGTTGATGTTCCAGCGTCTTCGAGTATGACGGTTTGAGTGACTCACTGCGTTTCCTGAAGCGGGACCGCGCCCGCAGCATTCACAAAATTTAGCCATGATGATAAATCCTCCGTTGTTTGTGAAAAATTCTGTTGGGTATTATAGCATTTAACGAGGAAAATCCCCCCTGCCCGTTAAGAGAGAGGGGAGTTTCTTTTATTCCGTTGCTCCATATTGCGGAGGAGTTCTGCTGTTTCGGTGTAGCCTCCCATTGCCGCCCACATTAAAGCCGTCCAGCCGTCATTTTTCTTAGCGTTAATATCAGCGCCGTGATTGATGAGTAATTCTGCTGTTTCGGTGTTG
>CAJODC010000076.1 GCA_905233215.1 uncultured Synergistales bacterium | reverse complement strand
CTTGAGGAAGGATTATTATACTGGGTAGCATAAAAATTTAATTGACAGGAGCTTTTGAAAAATGCCGGTAACAGACGTAAACAGTTACACAGATCTCGCTAATATTGATTTAACACAGACGAAAAAAACTGACAGTTCATCTTCAGTTACTACGGCTACTAATGACACTTTGGGAAAGGACGCTTTCTTAAAGCTCTTGATAGCGGAACTGTCGAACCAAGACCCTTTGAATCCTATGGAGGACAGGGAATTTATCTCGCAGATGGCTACATTCTCAAGCCTCGAACAGATGCAGAACATGAACAGCACTTTAACGGGCATTTCGGAGGCCAACAAGTTCAACGCCGTGCAGTACATCGGGAAGGCAATAGCGTTTACTGCTGATGACGGTGAAAATTCAGTGCAGAAAGTGGCGGTTGTAAATCATGTCTGGTTCGACCCGAAAGAAGGCACTATTCTTGACACTACAGAAGGCGAAGTGCCGCTCGAAAAAGTTGAAGGCGTATCGGTAATAAGCTAGAATAAAAATTGCTCTCATGGACGAGACACGGCACGGAAGGACGCCCGGCCAGCAATATACAGAGCAGTAAGCACAAAAAATAATCAGGAGGGAAATCACGAAAAATGTTAAGATCACTGATGACAGCGGTAACGGGTGTTCGCGCTCACCAGACAATGCTCGACGTGACGGGCAATAACATATCCAACGCAAACACGACAGGTTTCAAGAAGGACAACACGATATTTGCGGACTTGATGTATCAGGCCAACAAGTACGCTGCGGGCGCGGACAGTTCACGCGGAGGAATTAACCCTGCGCAGGTCGGTCTCGGCGTTAGCGTATCGGCAATCGAGACAGTGCATACGCAGGGAGCAGCTTCATACACCGGCAATGCTTCGGACATGATGATTCAGGAGAGAGGCTTCTTCGTCTACAGAGAGGGCGAGACTGAGTTATACAGCCGTTCGGGAGCGTGTTCGCTTGACGAGAACGGCGACATGGTTCAGTCAGGCTCAGGCTACAAACTTCAGGGCTACAAAATGGAATCGACACCGCTCGGAGGCTTCCAGCAGTCAGCTGAACTCAATACGGTCAATGTTCCTCTCGGTCAGAAGATGGACGCTAAAGCAACGACAAGAGTTGATTACCAGTGCAACTTGGACAGCAGGAGCAGTGCTTTCCTTGCCTACGGATTTGCGGATTTGCCGTTCAATGCCGTAGCCGGTGCAAGAGGACTTAACGGAGGAATGGCAAAAGTTCCGATGAACGGCACTGAGTACGACATGAGCTTCAAGACGAGCTTCGATGCAACGGCGAATTTGGCCGGAACGGGAACGAATTACCTTACATTTTCGATGACGAACGGCGGCGAAACTACTGCGCTTACGTTCGACATGATGAAGATAAATTCGACGACCGGGCTTCCTGAACTCAATCTTCCTACGGTATATTTTGACGCGAACAATAACCAGTACATTAACACACAGCAGACTAACGAGACGACCACCAGCGACTTTGTGAACCTTGTCGGCTGGCTTGATGAGAACAACAATCTTGTTACGATGAACGGAACTGCGCTTCAGTCAACCATCAACAAGACGACAGCCGCAGTAACTCCCACTCAGGACACGATAAACAGTTATTACAAACCCGTCTACAGATTTCCCGGCCAGACACCGCCTCAGTATTTCACGGCGAGTTATGACGATGATACGGGACTTCTCCAGATGAGGACGATAACCCTTGCTGACGCGAACAATGATGAAATCCCCACGACGCTGAACGGACTCCGCGCCGACCTTGAGAACACTACCGCAACTGATGAGCAGAGCAGAGCCACTCACCTGAAAATCGGGAATACTGTCTTCACCTACAACGTAAAAGACAACATGAACTACACCGATTTCAATCTTTCGGGCGCACCGACAGTAGCATTGTCAGCGGGCGACACGAAAATTCAGCAGGATTTCAAATTCCTCGTTGAGTTTGACGAGAGCGATGTTACACAGGCTTCACCGTCAAATCTCGGCAAGACTGTCTCAAAGATGACACTCTGGTATTACGGCTACAGCAATGAAGACCTCGCCGCCCTCAACGGTGCGAACGCTACGGCAGAGCAGATAGCCAGCGAGAATTATGACTACATTCCCGGCAGCAATCCTCTTGTTTCAAGGTCAATGCACAAACTTGAGGCAAACGTCTTCTTCAATGCGGACGGTTCATTCGACAGCGTTGACTGGAACGAGACTGACAACACTCAGGCACCTTTAGGCTTCAGAATACTCGCAGAGGGCGGAGCAGGGCCGAACTTCCAAGTTGTCGCCGGTCAGGCAAACAGCACAAGCACAAGGAATGACACACTGAATTTCATGGTAGCCCAGACGCTTGACGCTC
>CAJODC010000075.1 GCA_905233215.1 uncultured Synergistales bacterium | reverse complement strand
AGCCACATACAAGAAGCGGTAACTTCCGAAAAATTTTAGACGGCTTTTCTCTTGAGGATTAAGAGACTGCCGGCAAGAATTATTACGCTCAAAGCTCCCGTGCCGACATTACAGCCTCCGCTGGAACTGCTTGGGACTGCCATTATCTCGTCGTCTGATTCCTTCTCGTAAAGCTCGTCGATTTCTGAGTCTGTCTTGTTCCAGATTAAACGGACGTTCATGCACAATGGCGTTGATGTGTTCTCGTAGTTTATGCCGCTCTTGTAGTCGTAAGTGATGAGAGCAGGATAATATGAGAATGTCGCCGTGCCTTTCGCAACGTCAAACGAAACCGGTCTGATCCCGTTGCCCTCGATCGACTCCCAAACGATATTGCCCCTCTCAACAGGAGTCAACTGCGGGTAAAGCTCCCTGAAGTTGAAAGTTTTTGACATTTCCGTAGTCATTTCACGTGTCTGTGATGAGAGCCTTATGTCAGCGTTCTCTGAAGGGTCAGCGTGGGAACGTATGTTGATGTTCCTTGAGAGGTCGATCTTGACTATGCTGTTGTTGCTGATGTCCAAGCTCCTTATCTTTGTATGCTCGCTTAAGTCAAGCTCCCTGACCATGTTGTTCCCTATGTACAACGTTACAAGCTCTTTGTTTCTCGAAATGTCCAAAGAGGTCAGCCTGTCGCCTGTCAGGTTCAGCTTAGCGAGTTCTGTGAAAGGCGTTACGTCAATGGCATTCACTTCCTCGCGGCCATACATGCGAAGCTCAAGAAGCCCCGTCAATGTCTCAAAGCCAATGGGAAATACAAATCCCTTTGTGTACGACAGTTCAAGCGACTCCAAAGCACTGTCGCCCGTCAGATCCAATGTCCTCAACGCTGTACCTCTCGGCAATGAAACGTTTGAGAGCCTCGTCATTCCGCTGAAGTTCACAGAGTTCAAAGCCGTAAGAAGGTCTATGTCGATCTCCTTCACGTAATCGAATGTCCCCGAAGTCCCAAGCCCGCTGTTCCTCAAATTGAGGGTTGTCAACGCCGGCATTAGATTCACGTCTGCCTCAGAATAAACTCCTAACGTGTCATCAGTGCCGCCGCCCAAGAAACTTCCGAAACCGCTCGTATCTTCCTCCTCGATTGCATAGGACGTTTCAGAGCGCAGGAATTGAGAGCCGTTTTTGAGCGATGTTAAAACCGCGTGAGCTTTTGCGCCGTATTTACTGGGAGTGTTGTTCCCGCCGCCCCCGAATGAACCGCCGCCTCCGAACATGCTTCCCGCTTCTTTCAGCAAGAGATAATTCACGCTGCTTAAGCTCGGATTTCCGCTCAAGTCAAAATTCGTTAACGCTGAGAGAATCCCTGTCGTTAATGTACACGAACTTGGAGCTGTCTCACCGCCCATCATCATCGACATTGGGTTAGAGCTTTCAACGCTGAGTGTCGCAATATGAACGTCTCTGAGTTTCCTCATGCTGCTAGCATTTATGGTTCTTACTTTCGAGAGGTTCGACACGTTCAAAACCTGAATGCTTCCGTTGCCGCTAAGGTCTATCGCTGTGAGTTCCGTGCAGTTGTTGAGGTAAAGAGTCGTCAGCCCTGTGAAGTCATTGAAGTCATTTCTTTGAATGCCCGTAAGTGCCTGGCTCTCTTCTCCTTCGGAAAACTCTATGTAGACCACCGATGAGGCAGCTATTTCTACATCACCGCTCTTCAGGATTACAGTCTTCCCGTCAACGTCAGAACTGTCAATGTCAGCACTGAGAGTTCTGTCCTGAGAATCAATTATCACCGCTTTAGTTAAGGCGTTGGCAAGTTCTGCACTCGGTAACGTTACAGCTTCGACAGCGTCCGTTAAAGAAACAGCAAGTACGAAAAGTACCGTTAAGCAACTGAAAAGACGTTTCATTTTTTGAGAACACTCCCTTATTTGAAAGTACCCTTTTTTTGAGAGAACTCCCTTTTTGAGAGAACTCCCTTAAAAAAATTTGGTTGCATTATATCACATTTGAAGACTTCAGATTTTTCGCTGAAAACTTCCCGAAGTACCCAGAGAAAACCCAAAGCAGATGCCTATTACATAAGGTAAGCGATAATTTCCTGGAAGCTCTCAAGGTTACAGCATGTTGTGCCCTGTTGAATCTCTCGCGAAGGAGCATCGGGAAAGACGAGAATGACATTGTCAGCAGCAAGTCCCAGCAGCCCGCAATCCTTGAATATTTCGGAATATAGGAGAATATCTTGCTGTTTTCGCCTCAATCCAGAATATTTTTTCCCCTTTGCATATTAGAATCTGTCTCCATAAAACATGAAACATGTTATAATGTAATGCATCATGAAGAATATGACAAAAATGAAATATGAATCCGATTTAACGGATGACGAGTGGAACGAAATATGCCACTTATTCACAGGAATGAGACATAGAAAATGGAGT
>CAJODC010000074.1 GCA_905233215.1 uncultured Synergistales bacterium | reverse complement strand
ACGAAGTCAATCACACGGCCTTTAACGAGTACGATAACTTTCGTGTCCTGACCGCCTATGTCAATCACCGTCAGATCATCTCCGCCTAAGAACGCCGCGCCCTTTCCGTGACAGGTAATTTCAGTCAGAGTCGAGTCGGCGTAAGGGACTGAGACTCTTCCGTAACCTGTCGCAATAATTCTCATGTCCTCACGTCTGTAACCCATAGAGAGAATTTGCGAGAGAATTTCATCGGCTGTGTTTCTGCTGTTCCAGCCTGACGGCATCAAGAGACGGGCAAGAATTTTTGACTTGTCCTCGCTCAAAATTACGGCCTTCGCTGCTGTTGAACCTATGTCAATTCCTGCAAAGAGCATCAGAATATCAGCGTGTTGTCTGCTCCTGTAACCATTTCCATAATTTCAAACATGTTGGAAATAGTGCCGACAGCAACTTTGTCAGTGATGTTGAAATGAGTCGTGCAAGTTCCGCAGACGAGAATTTTTGTTCCCATCTTCTCAAGTTCCTGAATGTAACTTAATGCTGAAGACTCAGGGAGAACGAGTTTAACGCCCTCGTTCATGAATGCCATAACGGCCGGACGGCGCGAAAGTTTTGAGATGCAGCCGAGAAACGCCTTCATGAGGACTTCGCCGAGTGCTTTGTCATCACCGCCGAGAACGTCATGAGCGATGAGAATCGCGAGAAGTTCATCACGAGGTTTATCGGGAGTAACTTGGCCTGATGATGATTTCTTTGCGGTGAGCCTGCGTTCCTGAGAGTCCGGGACTCTTGTGAGTTCGACTGTGTAGCCTTTGCCCTGAAGAAGTCGTGTAACGTTCGAGACGGCTATGTCATTGTCGACTGACACTGTGATTTCGTTTGCGCCCTTTTCAATTTCGGCTTTGGTCATGATGACTGGTTCGGGACAGAGTTTGCCCATTGCGTTTACTGTTGCCATGAAAAAATTGCTCCTTTTTGTGAAATAGAATTGCTTAAAATTTTAACAGCAAGTGAATTATCAAGACATAACGTGAAAAATTACACTTTCCGTTTCACAAAGGGAGTTATAATATTTTAACTATTCAAATTTCACAGCAGGAGTTGAGAAAGTCAACATGAAAATTCTTCTTGGCCTAGTGAGTTTTCTTTCGGCAGTCGTTTTGTGTACTGTCCTTCACATAGCCAGCAACATGTTTATACCGCTTGTTATAGCTTGGTTCATTCTTCAAGTTCTCAGACCGGTAACAAAAATAGCGAGCGCGTTGAAATTCAAAACGTGGTCAAATGTCGTTCTAGTCTTTGCGATTTTGACTGGAGCAGGCTTGGCAGCGTTCAAGTTTGTTGCTGCTCAGGTTGTTGAGTTCGGCCATGTTTACACCGAGTACTCCGAAAAATTGATTGAATGGGCTGTGAATTTGATGCAGACATTGAGCGTACCTCCTGAAGCTGTGAAGAATTTTGACTGGTTCGCAATCCTACGGGATAACGCCAGCAACATTTCATCACTCATCATAGCGTTGTCGAGCAAGTTTGTGATGACGTTTGTGTTCTTGATGTTCATGATGGTAGAGTCTCAGTATCTTGATGACAAAATCAACAAGGCATTCGGTAAAAATTCCGAACGTGTCAGGAAAATAATCTCGGCGATTTCAGAACAGGTCAGCCAGTATTTAGGGACACTCGCTCTGATAAGTTTTGTTACGGGCGTGTGTGCATGGCTGGTCCTGACGATATTGGGCGTGAGGCTCGCCGCTGGCTGGGGAGTGCTGACGTTCCTGTTGAACTTCATTCCGACAGTGGGCTCAATTATTGCTACGATACCGCCTGTTGTGATGGCAGTGATACAATTTTCGCCGGGACTGTTCAGACCGTTCTTAGTGCTTGTTCTGCTGACGGCGATACAGTTAGCGATCGGGAATGTCATAACGCCTAAGGTGATGGGCGACAAACTCGGAGTGAGTCCTGTGATGATACTTTTATCGCTGCTTCTGTGGGGAATGATTTGGGGGATACCGGGTGCGCTGCTTTCAACGCCGATAATGTCAATCATCAAGATTGTGTGTGAGAATATTCCTGTCTTGCACTCGATAGCGATTCTGATCGGAAGCGGAGAGTCGGTGAGGAAACTTCCTGACGTTAAAACGCCTGAAGTTGTTGAAGATGTTGTAGAGACGGTGAAAAAGAAACTGGCTGAGACAGCGAAAAGGGTAAGGAAATCGAACAAGACAACAAAAAATTAACTTGACGAAAGGGAAATAAATCACTAAAATTGTTGCTTGTTTGACGGCGGTATAGCCAAGTGGTAAGGCAGAGGACTGCAAATCCTTTACCCCCAGTTCGAATCTGGGTGCCGCCTTTAGAAGAAAAGGAAGCTCGCTGAGAAGGCGAGTTTTTTTGTGAAAAAAATTACCCCCTCCATTGTTGAAGGGGGATTTTGTTTTCACTCGGAAATTATGAACACTTCTTCGCTTTCAAATTTCCCGGCTTTTGCGCTGACTTTGAAGTCATTGTGTACAAGTTCAGCAGGAAGCGTGAACACTCCTTCAGTTACCGTTACACCCTCAACCGCTTTGTCGTCAACGTAAACCGTAACGCTCTCAACTTCTTCAGGCCACTTGCCGATGATGAAGGTTAAGGGCTTGTCGGCTTTGACTTTGACCATGTCGCTGTCTTTACCCTCGTAGCTTTCAACAACGTCATCGCTTGCAACGCTTAGAGTCGCTC
>CAJODC010000073.1 GCA_905233215.1 uncultured Synergistales bacterium | reverse complement strand
TAATGATAGGATTAGCTTTTGTGTTGATTTTCATTCTCTCTGCGTTCAGTGCTACATATGCTGAGGATATTTACGTTACTGGAAAAACTCTCGGCGAAAACGGCCCGGACTCATCGTTGCCTCCCTACCTGCGCTACCCGAATGATGCAATCTCTGAGATGATGTTCGGCGGAAAAATGAAGGAAATAATTAACACTTCATGCAATTACAAGTTCATGCTCTACACTGAAATTGCTGACGAGACCCCGCATGTTGAGGGACAAGAACCGCCGTTTGACAAGAACGAGATACATTACTACTTCAAGGACGGCCAGCCGAATTGGTACTCAATCAGCACAATGAAGCATGAATCTGTCAGACGTAATAGCGTAAGAAGCTGGGTTGAGAGGGCAGATAATTTTGCATTCGCTGTCGGTGCGTATGATATAGCACTGCGAGTCCCTGAGCCGCGCAGGGGGCAGGAGTATAAAGCAGTTGCAGCATACTATATAGGGCAGGAAGAACTCTACAATCAGCTTCACGGCTTTGATGAGTCTCACATTTATTGCAGGGTGTTTTATCTGGGCGGGCAGCTGTACAAAAAGTTTATCCTTGTCGCCAAAAAAGATGATTGGTCATGGCGTGCTGAATTGAATTTCCCCTCAAAGACAGAAGAAATTATCCCTCCTGATTTTGTGCCTGCGGGACAGACTTTCGGGAAATTTTACCCGCTTAATCAGTGAAAAATTCTGCACTTGTTGTATAATTATTCTATCCATTTTTTAGCAGTACAAAATTTTATAAACAGGAGGATTTTTTCTCACCATGAAGAAACTTTTTGTATTATTCCTCGCAGTATGCCTCATCGTTGGCTCAGTATGTGCAGCAGGCGCACAGGGCAAGAAATTCGGCGCAACCTACATGACCATGAACAACCCGTTCTTCGGAGTCATGAACGACGCAATCAAAGCAGCAGTTGAGGCGAACGGCGACACGCTCATAACCCTTGACCCCGCACTTGACCCCGTGAAGCAGATCTCACAGATCGAAGACATGGTAGCTCAGGGCGTTGACGCAATCTTCCTCAACCCCGTAGACTGGCAGGCAGTAGCCCCCGGACTCATGGCCGCCCACGAAGCCGGAATCCCCATCATCAATGTTGACGCGGCTGTCTACGATGAGGACTACGTAGCGTGCATCGTTGCTTCAGACAACCTTGCTGCCGGACTCGTCTGCGCTGAGGACATGCTCAAGAGACTCCCCAAAGGCGGAAAAGCTGTAATTCTCGGCCACCCCACAACAAAGACAGGAATTGACCGTATAGCGAAGTTCAAAGAAACGATTGAGGCTCACCCTGAGTTTACGATTGTTGCTGAGGACAGCTCCGAAGGCCAGCTCGAAATCGCAATGCCCAAGATGGAGAACATCATTCAGGCTCACCCGGATATGAACGTCGTTATGTGCGTAAATGACCCCACAGCACGCGGAGTAATTCAGGCACTCAAGGCCGCGAACATGAAGGGCGTATTGATTTACGGCGTTGACGGTTCACCCGACGCAAAGAAGGCCATCAAGGAAGGCGACATGACCGGAACAGCAGCCCAGTCCCCAATCAACATCGGCAAAATCGGCGTTGAAATGGCGTACAAGATTCTTGCGGGCGAAAAAGTCGAAAAGCATATCCCCGTTCCCGTACAGCTCATCACAGCAGAGAACGTTGACGAGTTCGGCGTTGACGGCTGGCAGTAGACTATGAATGACGGAGGCAGGAGCGATTGACTCCTGTCTTCTTGTTTTATGGAGGTGAAAATCTTAAATGGCAGAAGAAAAAATTTTGCTCCAGATGAAACACATTCACAAGAAATTCCCCGGCGTTTATGCGCTTAAGGACGTTAATTTTGACCTCAGAGCCGGAGAAGTTCACGCGCTTTTGGGTGAAAACGGAGCAGGTAAATCAACCCTCATCAAATGCCTTGCAGGTATATACATTCCCGAAGAAGGAGAAGTAATCGTTAAGGGCGAGTCCCACATCATGAAGAGTGTTGCTGACTCTCAGGCTCACGGTATCAGCGTCATTCATCAGGAATTGTGCCTCGTTCCGTATTTGTCGATTGCTGAAAATATGTATCTTGGCCGCGAAAAGAATATTGCCGGAGTCATCAAACGCGGTGAAGAAAACGAAGCCGCACGCAAAATGCTCAAGAGACTCGGACTTGATTTTGACCCGAACACGCTCATTAAGGATTTGAGCATTGCACAGCAGCAGATGGTTGAAATCGCAAAGGCACTCTCAGTTAAGGCAGATATTCTTGTTATGGACGAGCCTACAGCATCATTGACCGACAAAGAAACGGAAGTACTTTTTGAGACAATGAGGCAGCTTAAAGCTGAGGGAATCGGAATAATCTACATCTCACACAGAATGAGCGAGCTTTTTGCGATTACAGACAGGGTTACGATTATGCGCGACGGGCAGTATGTCGGAACGGTCAACACCCGCGAAACTACGAATGACCAGTTGATAGCGATGATGGTCGGACGTGAATTGACACAGCTCTACTTCAAGGACGAAGTTACGCCCGGAAAAGTTGTTATTGAGGTTAAAGACTTGGTGTCGCCTCCGTTCGTCAACGGCGTATCATTCGCGGTTCGTGAGGGTGAAATTGTCGGAATGTCAGGGCTTGTCGGGGCTGGAAGGTCTGAGACTGCACACTGCATTTTCGGAATTGATGACAGGTACACGGGTCAGATTCTCATTGACGGAAAGCCGGTACATATTCGCTCGGTTCGTCAGGCCATGAACAACGGAATCGCTATGGTTCC
>CAJODC010000072.1 GCA_905233215.1 uncultured Synergistales bacterium | reverse complement strand
GCCCCTGTCCGGGATCGGCTTTGACGCTGATTTTGTAGTTGCCCTCGATTGACTTCTTCTGCCCGAACTGGTCAACCTCGCGGAGGCTTCCCCTGATGAGTGCTTTGGTCTCAAGGTCGCTGCTGCTCCAAAGAGCCGATGATTCACCGTTGAGGAGCTTCTTTTTGTTGAACTGGGTTGTGTTGCCGACTCTGGTGATTTCGTCCTTGAGCTGGTCGACTTCCTCCTGAATGTAGCTTCTGTCCTGCTGTGTCAGCGTGTCGTTAGCAGCCTGAACTGAAAGCTCACGCATTCTCTGAAGGATTGAATGTGTTTCACTGAGTGCGCCCTCTGCAGTCTGAATAATCTGTGAGCGCATTTTCTCGGAGATTGCGAGTCCTGCTGCGTCATCGGCTGCGGAGTTGATGCGGAGTCCGCTCGATAACTTTGCGATTGATTTCTGAAGCGCGTTGCTGGTGCTGTTGACGATGTTGTACGTCTGGAGCGCCGGTATGTTGTGCTGTATTACCATAGACATGGTAAAATACCTCCTTGTTATGTTATGTTTTTTTGTCGGCCTCAGTGCTTCCGTGTACTGGGGCTGTTCTTTCCTCAGGAATTTTCGTTCCTTCGGTAACTTTTGTGCGCTTATTCTATAGAATTGTTGCTTTAGCCTTGTCGACTGGCTTTTTCATTTCTCACTAACAATCTCGGAATGATTCGGCGAAAACTTTAGCGTTTTGTAAAAAGTTTTTTGTGAAATTTTTTGCCTGCTATAATATTTTTATTCCGAAAAATTTTTTTCACAGGGGTTGAAACGATGAAGGGAAACTATACGCTTTTATTCTTGACACTGTGGCCGATGTTCGGCGGTATTGTCTCGTATTATCTGGGCAAAAAGAGCAGGTTAGTACGTGATATTTCGGCTGATATTGTGTGCCTGATTGAGCTTGCTGTTGTGTTATCGCTGTGGGATTCTCTAGGCTCTGAGCTTTTCATTCCGGGAGTCTGCGGACTTGGAATGAAGTTTACGCTTGACGGCTTCAGATTCATTTACGCTGTGATAATCTCGTTCATGTGGTCGGCGACAACGATATTTTCCCGAGAGTACTTGAGGCATCACCGCAACCGTAACAGATATTATCTTTACGTTCTGATGACGCTGGGAGCGATAATGGGTGTATTTTTGTCGGGGGATTTGTACACAACGTTCATGTTCTTCGAGATGATGTCGCTGTTCTCGTACATCATGGTGGTACAGGACGAAACGCACGAGGCACAGAGGGCAGCTCAGACGTATTTGGCGATAGCGATAATCGGGGGGCTGGTAACGCTGACGGGATTGATATTGCTGTATAACTACACTGGGACGCTTGATATTGAGGCACTCGGGAAATTTCGTTTACATAACAAAACGCCGTTGTATGTTCCGGGCTTCTTGGTATTTTTCGGGTTTGCGGCAAAGGCTGCAATCTTTCCGTCACACATATGGCTTCCGACAGCTCACACAGCCGCTCCGGCACCGTCAAGCGCGTTACTTTCCGGACTGCTCACGAAATCGGGTCTATTCGGGATTATTGTACTGTCATCGGGAATCTTCCTTCATGATCCTCAATGGGGATTGATGCTTTTGTTACTGGCTGTAATCACGATGGTACTCGGAGCGGTTCTAGCTGTTTTCTCTGTCAACATAAAGAGGACTCTTGCTTGTTCGTCAATGTCTCAGCTGGGATTCATTTTGACAGGAATAGCGATGCAGTGCTTTCTAGGGACAGAGAATGATTTAGCCGTAAGGGGAACGATTTTGTACATGGTCGGCCATTCATTGGTCAAGTTAGTGCTGTTTTTATGCGCCGGAGTTGTACACATGAACACGCACAAATTGAATCTCAATGACATTCGAGGATTTGGACGAGGCAAGAAAGTTTTGATGTTTGCGTTCATCATGGGGGGACTTGGGCTTATGGGTGCGCCATTGTGGAACGGTTATCTGGGAAAAACATTGATTCACGAGGCGATTGTTGAGCATATTCACGAACTGAGTCACGGAGCCGGGACGCTGACATTCATGACGGTTGGCACTGAGAGATTCATGTTCAGTGTTTGCGAATGGCTTTTCCTGATTTCGGGAGGATTGACGACAGCGTACGTGATAAAACTTTTTGTTGCTCTGTTCATTGCGAAGCCTGCGCCTGACATGCACGAGAAGGAAGTATATATCTCACGTCATAATTCGTTCGTGCTGATATTGTCGGCGATGATTCTGCCTGTTATAGGCTTCTTCCCTGTGAGCGTTGGCGATAAAATCGGGATATTCGGTTCACCGTTCATGCAGGGCCCTCATCATCATCACGCTGTGGAATATTTTGCGTTCACGAATCTTGAAGGCTCATTGATTTCAATCACGATAGGAATTGCGGTTTACTTCCTGTTCATTCGGAGGGTATTGCAGATCGAACACGAGAGAGGCGAGATAGTTTACCTCAATTTGTGGCCTGAATGGCTGAACATTGAGAACGCTCTTTTCCGTCCGGTTATAGGACTGATACTGCCGTTCATGGGTTCGCTTTTCGCCAAGATTGTTGACCTGATCACCGCCGGGCCTGTAACGTTATTGCTTTCACACGCTTCGAGAGTGAAATTCATTCGGCCTCCTGAAGATACTGACTTCGGATATTATCATGACGAGGGCAAAGCTGAGACCATCGGGAGTCTTCTGCCTTCGAGTTTGTCATACGGTCTGATGACGTTCGCTGTCGGCCTGCTCTTTGTGATAGCGTTCATGATGTTTTGAGTGAGAGAAGAAAAAAATCCTCTGTTCAAGGCAGGGGATTTTTTATCATAACTGCGCAAGAAGACTCCCACCTCTCTAGGTGGGAGATGAATTGCGCCATATTAGGATATAATAACTTCATGACTGAAGAAGAGAGATTAGCAAAAAACAAAAAAATCCGTGAGCAAGGCAAACTGACCCGTGAAAAACGTAAAGGTCAGATATGTCGGGTGTATCGTGTGAAAATCGACATCTCTCACATGAATGAAGCACAAAGAGTTCACCTGAAAATGCTTTTTGTCGAGGCCAAATGGCTCTATAATGATATTCTAACCTTCTCTCATGACCACGATATTAATGACTACGATACAACAACCCATACAGTTCACGGGCTGGACAAAGACAAGCAGCCTGTAACCCATGAGCTTGAATATTTAGCCTCACAGATGAAGCAGTCA
>CAJODC010000071.1 GCA_905233215.1 uncultured Synergistales bacterium | reverse complement strand
GCCTTCGGTGATGTCCCTTTCAGGATAACCGCCCTGCTTCCAGTGTAGAGCGAGCCGAACCAGTGCATTTTCGCTCCAGTGTGATAGAGCGGAGGAATGCACAGAAATACATCGTCATGAGTCGTAGCGTGGTGGACTGCCTCCATTTTTGCCGACTGAGACAACGCCGTGTGATTGTGCAGTATCGCCTTCGGGAATCCTGTTGTGCCTGACGAAAAATATATCGCTGCCTCATCGCTGTCCTCAATCAAAATTTTCGGCGCAGATGATGGACAGTTGTTGACGGCATCGTTATAGCTCTCAGCGAATGAAGGACAGTTATTGCCGACAAAAAACAAAAGGCATGACTCTCCGAGAGCAAGCACAGTGTTTTCGACTCTGCCGATAAATTCAGGGCCGAAAAAGAGAATGTCAACGTCAGCGAGTTTCACGCAGTATTCAATTTCTTCGGACGAGTAACGGAAATTCAGAGGCACGGCAATCGCTCCTGTCTTGAGTATACCGAAATAAATCGGCAGCCATTCAAGACAGTTCATCAAGAGGATTGCTACTTTCTGACCTTTTTTGACTCCTCGTGATAATAACATGTTGGCGACTCTGTTGGCTTTTTCGTCAAAGACTGACCAAGTTATTTCACGGCGGTAAGGTTTTGACGATGTCGGCTGAATTAGAGCGTATTCCTTCCACGTTATGCGGACCGGCTCTTCCTGTTCGGGGTTTATTTCGACTAGTGCTGTTTCGTCGCCGTAGAGCTTTGAATTTCTTTCAAGAAGATCTGTGATAGGCATTACTGGAAAAATCATTCCTTTGCATAAAATTAAAGCCTTGTCAGAAAATTCAACAAGACTCGTGAAAATTAACTCAAAAGAATTTTTATGTCAAGAATTTTTACAGCCTTCTCGCTGCCTCAGTATCAGTCAGCCTGTAATTTTTCGCTGCGTAATCAACCGCCTTGTATCCCGAAAAGTTCCGAATATCTCTGTCAGCTCCAGCGTCAATCAACGCCTCAACAACGTCATCTTGATTGAAGGAAACGGCGTAAATCAGAGCGGTGTTGCCGTTGTTGTCCTGAGCGTCAAGACTCGCTCCGGCGTGAACAAGAATCTCAACGGCCTGAGCGGTGTTGTTTTGAGCGGCGAACATTAGGGCAGTCGCTGAGGATTTGTTGGTTACGTTGACGTTGACACCTGCTGAGACTGCTTCGGCGATCTCGTCTTCAGTCCCTGAACGGCATATCCTGAGAAAATCTCGCTGTAGTCTGTCTCTCAGGTCAAGCAATGACTGAGTATCTTCTTCGGACTCTTCTTCGGGTTCTTGAATCTCGTAGTACATCGGAGTTTCTTCAGTCTCTGGAGTTTCTGTTACTGGAGCTTCATCGGCTTCATGCGGTGTTTCATCAGTCTCACCACGAAGAAGGCTGAGAATATCTGTACCGTTAAGTTTTCTGTTGACTGCGGCGAAATCAGCGGCTTTCTTTCCGGCGGAGTTGACTATACCGGCATCAGCTCCAGCATCGTAAACAGCTCTGACGACATCGTAATTGTTGCTCATTGCAGCGTACATTAGAGCGGTGTTGCCCTTGTGATTCTGTTCATCGAGTTTCGCTCCGGCTTCAATCAGAGCGTTTGCGACACGTGAATTTTTGTTGTACTGTGCTGCCATCATGAGGGCTGTTGTGTTGTTATTGTTCGATGCGTTAGGGTTTGCGCCTTCATCGAGTGCCTGAATGATTTTCTCGTAAGGTGCTGACTTGCAGAGAAGCCGAAAATCCATGTCGCTCATCGCTGTTTTTTCTTTGTCAACTTCAGGAGGGTTTACAATATTATTTTCCTCGACATCTTTCACCGATAGTATCAAAGGCGGATATTGTGTCGGACTGAACCATTTTACACGTGCTGTTGTCTCGTATCTCACGAGCTTTTCGCTTGTTTCTTTGTCGTAAGCGTAAATTTTCCTGCCGAGTTCTGACGGAGGGATTCTGGCTTCGAGGCCGTCTTTGAGTTCAACTACTGCTCCTGTCGAATTGCTGAGGCTTTTCAGAGTTACGTGAACGTTCATTCCCTTTTTGTATTTAGCGTAAATCTTTTCCATTGGAACGTCATAATCTTTGTCAGCCTTAATTTGACTCAGAATGATTTTCTCGGACTCTGTGTCAATGACTTTGAAGACATATTTTTTGCCGACGATAAGTTCACCGCCTTGAACGACTGCCGGAATTTTGCCGATTAAAGCCGAGTAACCGTCATCATTTTCAGCCGTAACTCTTGCTTTGACGACATAGCCCGGTTTCACGATCATCATGAATAGCCATTGACACATAACGAGAGCGTCATCAATGAGTTTTCTCGCTTCCGACTCTGACGTGTAGTCCTCGTTGTAGCGTTCATGAATTGCTTTGTTCCTCGCCATTCTCAGGGCATGAAGAGTATTTCTGATGTCATCGTTTATGGCGTGATTTTCTGACAGAAGGTCTATTCTGTCGACCTGATCACGTTCGTGAGTCTCTATGCCCTTCTCGCTGATTAACCTGTCGGCAGCAGCCTCGCCCATATCGCCGAGACATATCAGACAGTAACGGGTGTTGACGTAAAGATTTTCCTCAGCTTCACGGCCAAGTTCGGCGAAATTCATCAGAACTGGTACGGGCTTATCAGGGGGGAAAATTTCGGCCATGAATGAGAATCTGTGTTCTGACTTTTCGTTGACGAACCATCTGCATAAATCCTCAGCGGTAACGATGAGTCTTGAACATGAGTATTCAGAGCCGCAATCGTCATTTACGGCTTCATTCTTTAATTCAGTGAGGGCTGATATTTTTTGCGAAATATCCTGAGTGATTATGCCTTTTGAGACAAGAGCGGCTAATTTGTCGGAAGTGTCATGAATATTGCTCTGTGAACACAAAATTTCAGTGATATTTTCCGCTATGCGTCCCAGATTCAG
>CAJODC010000070.1 GCA_905233215.1 uncultured Synergistales bacterium | reverse complement strand
CGAAAAATTTAATGCGGGCGGGCAACTATGTCCGCCCGTATTATTCCCAAACGAGCAAATAGTTAGTTATTAGTTAGATATTACCGAGACGATAGCGAGACGTTGGCGGGAGGGAAAACCCATTGAAAACCTGAAAAATTATAATCTTATGAAAAACGCAACTCTTTGGCGTGCTACCGGCATAAACACGCTAATCTCCATCGGACTTTTTGCCGTTTTGTTCGGCCTGCTGTGGTTGGCTGAACTGATTTTCCCCGAAGCCAATCTGCTTAAATGGCACGACCCCGCATGGTGTGTCGGTATTCCCGCTTCAATCATCGGCGTGGCGTATATCCTGACCATCCGCGACCCGCAGAACTATACCGGATTCTTTGCCGGAATAGTCATGTCGATTCTGCTTGGCGTACAGTTTACCCTGCAGGGCAGTTACGACAGCACGTTCCTCTATTTCTTCGTCTTCATCCCGTTCCAGATGATGTCGATTTACAAATGGAGTCGCAGTAAGGATGACGGCGGAGCAAGTTTCGAACCCAAGTTCCTGGACGTGCCCCGTTTCTGGCTGTCTATTGGTATCGGCTTGGCGGTTACTGCCGGAGATTATTTCATCCAGACCTATATTTTCCAACACAACGGCTTGGACGAAAACATTGCCGTCAAACTCTTTAACGGCCTGATGATTTCGTCTTCGTTCCTGGCGAACTACTGGCTGATTTACCGCAAGAATGATGCGTGGATTTATTGGTTCATTTACTTCACTGTCAGAAAAGACTGCGTGAATTTCCTCAAGCCTTTCATAACGAAAGATGGCGGAATATTCGTTCACGCCTTCATCGTGATGTTATTTGTGTTTGTTTTGTGGCCGTGCGTCATGAAACTGACAGAGGGCAAAAAGTAAATGGATATTGAAATTTTACTGGCACTTCAAAATTTCAGGCTCGCTACAGAAAGAGTTATCACCCCGTTATTGTTGGGACTGTCAGATTTTGCCGACTTGTGGATTCTCTTTCTTCCTCCTTTGGTTTACTGGGTCTTCAACAAGAGAGGCGGTCTCCTTCTGTTCGTAAGCTGTGAATTGTCGTACTTCCTCATGAGAATATCAAAGCTCATTGTCTGTGAAGTCCGGCCATTCATGGCTGATCCCAGAATCATTCCGGGCCTCAACGCTACTGGCTGGTCATTCCCAAGCGGACACGCTGTTACAGCCGGAGTGATTTACGGCGGTCTAGCGTGGCTTCTGCGCAAAAGGACTCCGCTGTTCTCGGTGATGTGTGTAATTCTCATGCTGCTCACGGTTTTTTCGCGCAATTATCTCGGTGTTCACTTCATGAGAGACACAATCGGGGGAATGACGCTGGGACTGATTGCTTTGTGGGCTGTAGGAGAATCGTTGATTGACTCGAAACACGAGAACAAAGCGATGATTTTCGGAATTATTCTCTGCATATTGTCGCTTCTCTATGTCGTGAATAAGTCTTACCCTGCCGACTCTCATGTCAACCCTGCAAGGGAAATAAGCACGGCATTTTACGCAGCCGGTTTAGTTGCTGGAATAATTTTGGGACGCATCGTTGAAAAAAATTTCGTGAAGTTTCAAGTTACAGGTATCAACGTTAAAGGATTGATTACCGCTTTGATAGGGTGCGGAGGATTTTACGTTATCCTGTTCACGAACGTCATCAGGGACTCTCTGAGGCTCTATTTGCCCGAATGGCCGACAAGATTCGCCGTAGGATTGTTCATGGCGTTGTATGTCATGCTGATATGGCCGTTCGTTATCAGCAAAGTGTGTAATGACCGATGATTTTCATCGTCAGAATTTATACTGGAGGTTTTCACAATGAAAAAGGTAGCAGTAGTATTAGCGTTAGTGCTGTGCCTCACGGTTGCAGCATCGGCAGAACTTACTGAACCCGTGAAACTGATTTTCGCGGCTCAGGAAGTCGGAACAGGGGCTTATTCTGTTTCAGCGGCGATTCAGGGCGCAATGCTGAAAGGTCTTCCGGCAGGTTCAACAATCGACCTTACAACGAACTCCCCCGGCGGAGTCGGCGCACCCGTCCTCATTCAGAGAAAACGCGCTGACCTCATCGTGGCAAACGCAGGGCCGTCACTGTGGAGCTATCAGAACAAGAAAGCTGATTACCAGTTCGGCGACTGCCCCGACGTGAGATCAATCGCAGGCGGACTCGGCCATGCTTTCGCAAACATCATGTTCACGAAGGCGTTTGTCGAAAAATCAGGCTGCACGACTCTCGAAGAAGTCATCGAGAAGAAAGTACCCATCAAGTTAATCACCAAGAAGAACGGTTCCCTCGGTGAGCTTACGGCGGAGAGAGTAATCGAGGCTTGCGGAATCAGCGTTGAGGACTTCATGAAGTTCGCAACGTGGGAGAAGTCCGGAACTGACGCAATCAAGAGCGGCATTCAGGACGATCTCTATGACGCAACGATTGACCACGTTGACGCTGGACAGTCAACAACAACTGAAATCTGCCTCACTCATGACATGCACTTTGTACAGCTCAGCGATGCGACTCTCGCCAACCTCAACAAGATGGGCTATGCTCCTCTCACGATGACGGCCGGAACATGGAACAAGCAGGACAAAGACATCAAGACAATGGGATCACAGCAGAATGTTATCGTCCCTGCCTCAATGCCTGATGATGTCGCTTACGCCCTGACGAAGGCAATTTGTGAGAACAAGGACGACATCGCAGCAGCTGTAGCCTCGCTGAAATGGTTTGATCCCAAGACGGCAGGAAAACACGAACTCAACGGCGCACCTCTTCACCCCGGCGCAGTGAAGTACTATAAAGAAATGGGCTACGAGTACGACGAGTTCAAATAGCAATCGATGAAACTGCTTGAGGGAAAATCAGCAGTAATAACGGGCTCGTCTCGAGGAATCGGAAAGGCAGTCGCAAAAGCCTTCTCGACTCACGGGGCGAGCCTCGTAATTCACGGGACTTCAGAAAATTCTTTAGCACTTCTGGCCGATGAGTTAGGCTGTGAATTTGTCGCCGGCGATATTGGGGACATTGCAACAAGCCGGAAGCTTGCGGAAAAATGCGTGAGTGCTTACGGAAAAATTGACATTCTCGTGAATAACGCTGGAATTAACACTCGAACAAATTTTCTTGACC
>CAJODC010000069.1 GCA_905233215.1 uncultured Synergistales bacterium | reverse complement strand
CGTAAGAATTATATCTGCTAATATCAACATGAATCGATTTCCCGTTTCCGTCAAAATGTCCCGTAAACGCCCGGCTCTCAGTACTCCCAATAGCTACCCATTCGGTATACTGTGCGATGTTGAGATTCTGAGTCAGCTTTGTAGTACTTTCCTCCCGGCTCCGTGCCAGCGTTGACCCTGTCCCGCAAAGCAACTAAATCCGCAATCGAGTCAATCACATACGGATCTTTTGCCGTTCCTGCGTGACCCTCATTCCAATAGTCAGCCCACGCACTTGAACAAACCGAGAGCAGACAAACCGCTAGAAACAAAATCAATCGTTTCTTCATGAATATAACCTCCTGTGAGAATAAATTTTCGCAGTTACGAGGATAATGTGTTTCTTTGAATTATTATGATAAACAAACTGTAACACACCTTGCCTTATTCAATCCCTAAGTCAGAGAATTTCCCACAAAAAAACCTCCCCGAATCATCTCGGAGAGGCTCCCAAAAACTCAATCACCTAATCTTTACCCAGCACGTGCGCACACCTTCGGCACAATCCGTCAGCGTTCGGGTGTTCGTCATACTTCCAGCAGCGCGGACACTTCCGGCCTGTCGTGAAACCTCCGGCAACTTCAATCCCAGTGTCATCATCGTGAAACACGTTCGGCAGTGTCAATTCATCAACCCATTCAAATTTTGACACTATCACTATGTCCGCAAGCTCTTCATTCGCGAATGACGACTCAAGTTTCGACAATGCCTCGCTCCTCTTCACCTGCACCATCGCTTCAAGAGACGTTCCGATTGTCTTCGCTGCCCTCATCGTCTCAAGCATTCGGCTTACAGCTCCCTTCAGGGTAACAGCTTCAGCCCATTTCGCGTTCAGTGCGTCATCAAGCTTTGTGCTGTCCTGTTCAGGGAAATCAGCAAGAAATACGCTCTCAGGAAGTCCTGAGTCTGTCTTCCTCATTTCCTGCCAGATTTCCTCAGCAGTGAAGCTCAACAACGGTGCTATCATTCTCGTTAAGCACGAAAGAACTTCATACATGGCCGTCTGTGCGCTCTTCCTCGTCAATGACTCCTTGTCCTCTACATAGAGTCTGTCCTTGCTGATGTCAAGGTAGAACGCTGAAAGCTCGTTCACGCAGAATGAGTGAATTGAAATTATTCTGTGCAAGCGGTCCAGAATCCATTTGTCCATTGATGACAGAGAGTCATAAGGCAGCGATTTTGACGGCGTGAAATCGTGAAGGTTGCCCAAAAGGAAACGTGCTGTGTTACGGATTCTTCGGTAAGTCTCGGAAAGAGTCTTCAGAATGTCTTTCGAGATTCTCACATCGTTGCGGTAATCAGTCGATGCCACCCACAATCTCAGAATGTCAGCTCCGAACTCGTTGCAGACATCGGCAGGAGCTACCGTGTTGCCGAGAGACTTCGACATTTTACGGCCCTTTCCGTCAAGAGTGAAACCGTGTGTCAATACCTGCTTGTACGGTGCCTGACCCTTTATCGCCGTTGCCGTGAGTAATGACGACTGGAACCAGCCTCGATGCTGATCGCTGCCTTCAAGGTACATGTCGCAAGGCCAAGTAAGCCCGAATTTTTCGTTCAACACAGAGATGTGAGACACTCCCGAGTCAAACCAGACATCAAGAATGTTGCTGTCCTTCTCGACATTGTGAGAGCCGCATTTATCGCAGCAGGCTTTTTCACCGAAAAGAGATTCGAGACTCTCTCGCCACCAAAGCGAAGTTCCGTCAGGAGATGTTTTGACTTTGCAGTGAATCGCAGGAACAGGAATCCCCCAGACTCTTTGACGCGATATGCACCAGTCAGAGCGTGAAGCTACCATGTTGCGAATCCTGTCGCGCCCCCAGTCGGGAATCCATTTCACATCGTTGTCAATAATTTTCAGAGCATCATCGCGGAACTGCTTAACGTTGATAAACCACTGGTCAGTCGCGCGGAAAATCACGGGTTTTTTGCATCGCCAGCAATGCGGATAGCTGTGCGAAATTTTCCCGAAGCCAAGAAGACGGCCCTTCTCTTTGATGAGTTCGATAGCTTTTTTTCCGCCCTCATCGAGAGACATTCCGCCGACAATGGGCAATTCGCTCTCAAATTTTCCGGCGTGGTCAACGGAGCTGTAAATCTTCAGTCCGTAGCGTATTCCGGTCTCGTAGTCCTCAACGCCGTGCCCGGGCGATGTGTGTACGCAGCCGGTGCCGGTCTCAAGTTCAACATAATCGGCGAGGACAACTAGCAATTCATGCTCATAGAACGGGTGAAGGGGCTTCAAGTTTTCGAGGTCAGCACCTTTCACGGTCAACAAAGGCCCGTTGAAAGTCATTCCGGTGTTGGCTTCGATTGATGATTTCAATTCGCACGCAAAGCAGTAAACTTTTCCGTCAGCCTCATAAAAAGCGTAATCATATCTTGGGTGAACGGCCACGCCTGCGCTTGACGGCAATGTCCACGGGGTAGTCGTCCAAATTACAATGTGAACGTTACGGCCCTCAAGCTCCGGGAATTTCTCTGACGCTCCCGGCAAAGGGTAAGCAGCGTAAACTGACGGGGAGTCCTCGTCCCAGTATTCAATCTCGCCGGCAGCTAACGCCGTCTGACAGTCAGTGCACCAAAATACCGGCTTCAATCCCCTGTATATCAATCCCTTCTCTACCATGTCGGCGAAAGCGTGAAGCTCTAAATGTTCGTATTCAGGGTCAAGAGTTATATAAGGCTTCTCCCATTCACCGAGAACTCCGAGACGCTTGAACTCCGTGCGCTGAACGTCAAGGTAATGCAGAGCAGTCTCACGGCACTTTGCGCGAAGCTCAACGGGATCGACTCCTGTTCCGAGTTTTGAGAGTCCGCCGTCCTTGAGGGAGCGCAATTCTATCGGCAGTCCGTGAGTGTCCCAGCCCGGAACGTAAGGGGTATAACGTCCCGTCATGGTCTTTGCTTTGACGATGAAGTCCTTTAGTATTTTGTTGAACGCTGTACCGATGTGAATATCTCCGTTTGCGTAGGGCGGTCCGTCATGAAGCTGGAATTTTTCGGGCGAATGCTCACGGGCGTGAAGTGCTTTGTGGTAGATGTCGTGAGAGTGCCAGAACTCTAAGAATGACGGTTCACGCTTGGCGAGATTGGCACGCATCGGGAAGTCTGTAACGGGCAAGTTCAATGTGTCCTTGTAATCTTTTGCTTCCATTAAAATTTTTTATCTCCTTCATCATTAGTTAATGGAGAATATTATCACAATTTTATGATATAGTTTTATCATCATTAAAATTTTTGGAAAGGAGATACGGCGTAACATGAAGAAGATTTTTTATTGTCAACTTTGGTGATTCTGATTGTAAACCTTTCAGCTTTGCCCGTGTTGGCAAGCGTCAAAATCGACAGTACTAACTTTCCTGATGACAACTTCAGAAATTTTGTGCTGGAAGCTCTTGACCAGAATCACAACGGTACTTTGACCAACAAAGAGATTGCCAATGTCAGGGAGATTTGGGTTGTAGGGCTTGGGATTGAGAGCCTAAAAGGGATTGAACACTTCAAGGCTCTTGAGAATTTGGTGTGCGACAGCAACATGATACGTCAGCTTGACATCAGCAGCAACACGAGACTGAAGGCTCTTCAGTGCAATTTCAATCAGCTCGAAGCGATCGATGTCAGCAAAAACACAAAGCTTCAGCAGCTCGGCTGCGACAACAACAGAATCACCCGGCTTGACGTTTCAAAAAACATATTGCTTGCCGTCCTCAACTGTAACAACAATCTTCTGACCGCTCTTAACGTTTCAAAAAATACGGCATTGAGGGAATTGTCATTCGCAAATTATTACGATGACGGTCTCGACATTGACCCAAGAGAACGTGAGGGCAACAGGGTCAAAACAATCGACATAAGCAAGAATGTTTTGCTTGAGAGTTTAGCGTGTGATTTCAACGAGATGAAGAAGCTCGACATCAGCAAGAATCCTAAACTGAAGAATCTCAGCTGCGGCGGTAACAATCTAACGAGTCTCAACGTGAAGATTCACACGGATCTTCAAGGGCTTCAATGCTGGGATAACAAGATCAGCACTCTTGACGTGAGCAAGAACACGAGACTTGAATCGCTCAACTGCGGCGGAAACAAAATCAAGACACTTAACGTTACCGCTCTGACTGAACTGTGGGAGCTATGGTGCGGCGGCAATCAGCTCACGGCCTTAAACGTCAGCAAAAATACCGCTCTTGCTGTTCTCGATTGTTCGGGGAATCAGATCGGCTCTCTCAATGTTGCTAATCTCAGCGGACTTTATGAACTGAGATGCAATTTCAACAACATCAAGACGCTAAACGTGAAGAACAATCCCGAACTCGTAACGCTTGATTGCAGTTACAACCAGATTTCAGCACTCAATGTCAGCAAGAATACTTTGCTTGAGGAGCTGAATTTCCAGAACAACAGAGTCAGCACGATTGACGTATCAAAATGCACGAAGCTGATGAGTCTTTCGTTCGGGAACTTCTGCGAGAATGAGGACATCAACGAATGGCGCAAAAATAATCCTCACAACACAATATCAGCCTTGAACCTGAGCAAGAATCCCGAAATCAGGTCTCTGGACTTCGACTCGAATTACATCACGGCGATTGACTTGTCGAAGCTCACTAACCTTGAGAGCCTCAACTGCTCGAACAACGGCATAAAAAAGCTTGACGTGTCGAAAAATACGAAGCTGAACTGGCTGTGGGCGTGGGGGAATCCAATCAGCAGCATCAATCTTGCCAACAACACTAAGATTGAGGGAATGAATGTTGACGGCTGCGGACTGAAAAAACTTGACGTGACGAAACTGACGAAACTCAGGGAACTTCGTTGCGGAGGGAATCAGATTTCAACGCTCAACCTCACGAAAAACACAGAGCTTGAAGATTTGAACTGTGACAGCAACAGCATCAGCACGCTGAACGTCTCTAACTGCTCACAGCTGAGATACCTCAACTGCAACAACAACAAGCTGAAAACCCTCGACATCAGTAAATGCCCCGTGCTTAACGACCTTGAGTGCAGAGAAAATGTCTTGACAAAAATCACTCTCAATAACCCGGAACTTAACGGCATCTACTGCAACGGCAACAAGAACATCAAGAGAATTAACGCGCGCGAAAATAGTTTAGCTACGCTCAATATCAAGGGCTGTAACGAACTTGAGTCGCTTCAGGTACGGAACAACAACCTGAAAGCTATTGACGTTTCGGGACGTGCGAACTTGAGGGAGCTTTATTGCAGAGAAAATCAGATGACCAGTCTAAATATCAGCGGCTGCAATGCTCTGGTAGAGTTACAATGCCAGAAAAACCAACTGACCGCCCTCGATGTCAGCAAATTTTCCGCGCTGGTTACGCTGAATTGCTTCTCAAACAAATTGACCGCTCTTGACGTTTCAAAATGCACAGCCCTTCAATATCTTGACTGCTCGGACAACGACCTCAAGACAATCGATGTCTCAAAGAACACGGAGCTGACTCACTTTGAGGCGTGGGACTGCAGGTTAAGCAAAATTGACGTGTCGAAAAACACAAAGCTTGAATATCTTGAACTGGGCGGAAAGAATGACTATTCGGAGAACAATAACCGACTCACAGCGATTGACGTAAGCAAAAACACGAAGCTGAAATATCTCGCTGTAGACCGCAACCAGCTCAAAAAACTTGACGTGAGCAAACTCACTTTGTTAGAGACTCTGATGTTCCACGTCAACGAAAAAATCACGAGCGTAAACTTGAGCAGCAATCCGAAACTCAATACGCTTCTGTGCCGAAACTGCGCCCTGAATAAGCTTGATGTTACAAAGAATCCTGAACTTGTTGAACTTTCTTGCCCTGACAACGAGATAGAGACGCTCAACCTTTCAGCAAACACTAAGCTCATCAGTGCTGACTGTTACAGCAACAATTTGATCTGGCTGAATGTCGACAGCTGCGCCGAACTCGTTCATCTCAACTGCCGTCAAAACGCGATACCGAAACTTTATGTCGGAGGCTGCCCGAAATTGACTGATTTTTATTACGACAGCGCGACAAAAATCGTTACGTCAAAAGTCAGCAAGCCCGGAACAATTACGGCAAAGCCCACAATCTTCACTGAAGCACTCGATCAGGGCGTTAAGGGTCAGCCCTACACGTTCAGGCTCAAAGCGTACGGAACAACGCCGATAACGTGGAAAGTCTCAAGCCTTCCGAAAGGACTTAGCCTCGCTCAGGATACGGGAATAATCTCAGGCAAACCAACGGCAACATGGTCCAAGAACGTCAAGATAACGGCAACGAACGCTAACGGCTCGGTAAGCAAGTCGCTGAAACTGACGATTACAGACGCTGCAGCGGTATCGCCTGACGTTGCAGCAGCCTGCGACACGGCCGGCACCGAACAGGCTGAAGCTGAAAGCACTCAGTCATCAGAGTCTCAATCACATTCAGGCACGACGGGCGGAGGATATTTTGTTACAGCTCCCGAAGCAGCGCCGACTCAAACCGGAGGCTACATGATTGTAGGCATGATCGGCGAAATTTCGTGTGATGTCGCAGGGCTCTATGACTTTGACGTTTCACTTGACGATGACGCGCCGAAAGGCTGGAAGTTAGTGTACATAGCAAATTCTGACAGTCCATCAGAAGATGACGAGATCGTTGACTTCTACAACAGCGACGGCGCACCGATTAAAGCCGTGCCTGCCGACAAGAAAATCAGCGTCTCAATCTGGAATAGCAGTCATGAAGTAAACACAAAAAATCCCCTCTGACTCATCATCAGGGGGGATAATTTTTTGCCGCTGGCTACTTCAGTACACCAAGTGCAGCGTGAGCAGCAGCGATTCTTGCTACCGGCACTCTGAACGGCGAGCATGATACGTAGCTCAGTCCGACAGCGTGACAGAATGCAATGCTCTCAGGGTTTCCGCCGTGTTCACCGCAAATTCCGATAGACATTCCCGGATTGACGGAGCGTCCCTTCTCAACCGCCATTTTGACGAGCTGTCCGGGTCCTTCCCTGTCGAGAACGGCGAACGGATTTTCCTTGAATACGCCTTTGTCCACGTACTGGAAAAGGAATTTGTTTTCAGCGTCATCTCGTGAGTAGCCGAGTGTCGTCTGTGTGAGGTCGTTAGTTCCGCATGAGAAGAACTGAGCGTATTCCGCTAACTGGTCGGCAACAAGCGCGGCTCTCGGAAGCTCTATCATCGTTCCGACAAGATAACCAAATTCAACACCGCTTGCTTTCTTGACATCAGCGGCGATTCTGTCGGCCATCTCCCTGAAGAATTTCATCTCGGCTTTTGTGCCCACGATAGGGATCATCACTTCGGGTTTCACTGTAACGCCCTGTTTCGTGAGTTCGACAACCGCCTCAAAGATTGCGTTCATCTGCATCTCGTAAATTTCAGGGTAAATCATTCCGAGTCGGCAGCCTCTGAATCCGAGCATGGGGTTGTTCTCGTGGAGCTGGTGAATCTTTTCGAGAACGTTGTTGAGCTTCTTGGCCTCTTCCGGCGTGGCAGTCTTGAGGGCTTCGAGGACGTTGGGTTCTTTCGGCAGGAACTCATGTAACGGAGGATCAAGCAGACGAATTATGACAGGCAGTCCGTCCATAGCCTTGAATATTCCCATGAAGTCGTCTTTCTGCATGACCTTGAGTTTCGCTAGTGCTTCCTTGCGAGCGTTCACACCGGCCTCGCCGTTTTCGCCAAGCGCAACAATCAAGCTCTGCATCACCGGCAGTCTGTCAACGCCCATGAACATGTGTTCAGTTCTGCACAGTCCGACTCCCTTTGCTCCAAAATCGCGCGCCCTCTGTGTGTCTTCGGGGGTATCAGCGTTCGTCCAGACCTGCAACTTAGCGTTCTCGTCAGCCCACGCAAGAATCTTCTTGAAGTCCTCCGTGAACGTAGCGTCAACCATCTTCGCTTCTCCGGCAAGGAAGTTGCCCGTCGTTCCGTCAACCGTAACCCAGTCGCCTTTCTTG
>CAJODC010000068.1 GCA_905233215.1 uncultured Synergistales bacterium | reverse complement strand
GTTTCGGACACGGCATATCTTGCCAAAAGCGGACAGGCAATAACGGAGAATGATATATCCGGCCTAAGCTCACAGGATTACGGCAAGACAGGACTCGTTGCTGACGGAAACTCACGGCTCATTCTCCGCTACAAGTCATCAAAGCCCGGTAATGTTACCTTCAGCGTATCACCCGTAATTTCAGGCTCAAAGCTCGAACTCTTCGCGAACAGGCAGGAAATCACCGCTCCAGTAAGCACCGTAAGCACGTCAAACGGCTATCAGGTCTCAGCGGTATTCGTTGCCCCAGAAGCATGGCCGGAAATCATCACTTACCCGCGCGGAAACTTCACCGTAACAGCGACATTCGCACCCTCAGACGGAGGCGCAGCGACAACAGAGACTCTCAATCTCACGCTTCAGGCCGCCCCGGTAGTGCTTATTCACGGCGCATTCGGGGACAATGAGAGGATGTTCGGCTATGCTACAGGCAAAAATACAGGTGTATGGCGAAAGCTCGAAAACGCAGGATTAACCGTAGCAAGCTGGAACTATGACGGCACGAAATCCCCGAAGGCTTTAATCTCAAGCAACACAAACGGACTCGCACAGCTCATCTCAGACACTCTCAACAAACTTAACGCAAACGGAATCGCTTTGCGGAATGACATTGACACGGGCAACAAGACAGCCAACTCTTACGGACTCGGAACAGTTCGCAGAGTCGTAACAATCGCTTCTCCCAATCTCGGAACACCTATAGGGTCATACCTTGCGGGGAATTTTTCGAGCCTCCCTTCATCGTGGCAGAACTGGAAGGGTAAATCATTCTGGGAAAACATCGCCTACAATCTCATCAAGGCATTTGCAATGAGCCGCTATGATGCTGACGAGGCAATGCAGGATTTTTCGTTAGGAAGCTCATATATCGAGGGGCTTGGGTATCCGTGGATTCCGTTCCATTCGATTTACGGCAAAGTAAAGTCGGACAATGAGAAATTCAACAAACTTTTTGACTATATTGTAGCGGGCGACATAAAGAGCCTCAGCCAAATTGACTGGCTCCCCGAACAGCTCGTTAGTCAGCTCACTTCATCAAAACTTGCTCTCATAAGCGGCGTGCTTAGTTCCTTGTCTGACGATGTACGCTTCAAGGAATTACTCGGTGCGTTATTCGGCGATGATGATTATGATCTCGTTGTGTCAGAGACAAGCGCAAAGTACAGATTCCCCGCAAACGCCGTAACATCATTCACGGGACTCGGCACTCACAATCACGTTATGATTGCCCGGCAGGATGACGTTGGCGACAGGGTATTGGAACTCCTCAGAGGCAGCACGGAGAACTTCAGCATTAACATGACTTCGGCGGATGAATATGACGCGGCATTTGATACGGCTGTGTCCTCATTCGGTGAATATCTCAGGGCAAGCGCAGAGGGAGACTTGAGCGAATATCTTGACCCGTCAATGACTCTTGAGGCTTCAGACCCGCAAGATGAATACATGGGAGCAGATGACGAAGAGCCGACTACACAGAGCGTTAAACTTTCGGGCAAATCGGACTCGGCATTCAGCAATGATATTTATGTTGTTCTTGATGACGGGTACGGGGCGACAAAATTTTTCGTCATGAATCCGACAAACAGAGGCTCATTTGACGTAAACATTTGGGCAGACAGAGAAGAGAAGGGACTATATCAGCTCTATTACTTCACCGTTCAGAACGGCAAGCTCAAAATTTCTCCGACTCAGACAGTCGCATACGTTCCGAAATTCAGCAGCAGCGCAACGCCTGTAGTGTACTGGTCATCAGCAGGAAACTTTTACGCACATATGGGTGATGCAATTTACGCTGGACTTATGGTTAATGCTGAAGGAACGAATTATGACATCTCCGCTCCGGCTCTGGGTGTTGCGTCATATGAAGTTGCAGACCCAAGCATAGCGGAAATTACGAGCGACGGAAAAATTAAAGCACTCAAGGAAGGCACAACGAAAATCACGGCGACTGCTTACGGCCATACAGCGAGCGTGAATTTCATCGTGAAGTCCTCAGCGTCAGAATCCGACCCGACAAGTGATATTGAGGTAACAAGCGAAAAGGGTACACCTACAATAATCGGTACGAAGTCTTCAAGCGGAGGGTGCAACACAGGACTCGGAGCGTTAATACTTCTGTCAGCAGTTTCATTCTTCAGGAAGAAATCACGTTAAGAGTAAGCATTAACGTTAAGCAAACAAAAATCCCGGAATCGCTTTCGACTCCGGGAATTTTTTTTCGGCAAATTCTATACTCCGCAGCCGCCTCCGCAGCTTGCACAGCTTCCCGAACAGCCGCCCCCGAAACGCCATGAGTTAATCACAGGGACAAATATATCGAGTATCGCCTGAACATCATCGGAAACTCCGTCATCTTCCGTCAGCGATAAATATTCCATTACCTTTTCTGTCGTGTCGTAGCCGTCAAGAATAGACTGCACTATGTCCCGAAGATACACGTTTTTCTCCTCGCATACTGGAGTGTCAGCAGGTGCACGGCCCCAGTCAACGCGCTCTGAAACAAATTCTTCCAACTTTATACGCCTCCATAAAATGCTCAACAAAAAGCCCGCAAGACCCGTGATTGAGCCCTGCGGGATTAAGTTACATTATAACGCCTAATGCAAATTACAGTTTCGCGGCGATTGCCTGAATGAACTGCTTGCTGTCAACAACCTGCGGCACGACTCCCTCGCAGAGCCCGCTAAGGTCCTTCGTCATGACTCCGCCCTCGATCGTTGAGATTGTAGCCTTCTCCAGTTTGTCGGCGAAAAGTATCAACTCTCCGTTGCCGTCAAGCTCTCCGCGTTTCCTGAGAGCACCGCTCCACGCGAAAATCGTTGCGACGGGGTTCGTTGATGTCATCTTGCCTTCCTCGCGGTAACGGTAGAAGTGCTTTGTTACTGTTCCGTGAGCTGCTTCGTACTCAAAATTGCCATCGGGTGAAACAAGTACGCTGGTCATCATTGCGAGTGATCCGAATGCTGTTGAAACCATGTCGCTCATAACGTCGCCGTCATAGTTCTTGCACGCCCAAATGAAGCCGCCCTCTGAACGCATTACACGTGCTACAGCGTCATCAATCAGTGTGTAGAAGTATGTGATTCCTGCCTTGCGGAATTTCTCTTCATATTCCTTCTCAAAAATTCCCTGGAACAACAGCTTGAATGTCTGGTCATACTGCTTTGAGATTGTATCTTTTGACGAGAACCAGAGATCCTGCTTTGTTGAGAGCGCATACTCAAAGCATGAACGCGCGAATGAACATATTGACGTGTCTTTGTTGTACATTGCCTGCAAAACGCCGGGGCACTCGTAATCGTAAACTGTCTCGCGGAATGTTGCTCCGTCTTTGCCCGTGAAGAGAAGCTCTGCTTTGCCCGGTTCTGGGACTCTGTACTCTGTTCCCCTGTAAACATCACCGTATGCATGTCTTGCGATTGTGATGGGCTTCTTCCAGTTTTTGACAACGGGCTTGATGCAGCTCGTGAGAATCGGTGCGCGGAAAACTGTACCGTCAAGCACTGCTCTTATTGTTCCGTTGGGCGACTTCCACATTTCGTGAAGGTTGTACTCTTCAACGCGCTGTTTGTTCGGTGTGATTGTCGCGCATTTGACTCCGACATGATGCTTCTTGATTGCCTCAGCAGCTGCCCATGTTACTTTGTCGCCTGTCTTGTCTCTCTCAGGCAGTCCCAGATCGTAATACTCCATGTTAAGCTCAACGAACGGTGAAAGAAGGTCATCC
Organism: uncultured Synergistales bacterium; assembly: GCA_905233215.1. Taxonomy (GTDB): domain Bacteria; phylum Synergistota; class Synergistia; order Synergistales; family Aminobacteriaceae; genus JAFUXM01. The sequence goes on along the minus strand of CAJODC010000068.1, from coordinate 1,014 downwards.
TTGATGATCTGCCACAGTACGCGGGTCATTTCGTCGCCGTCCATCTCAACGATGGGATTTGCCATTTTGATTTTTGCCATTGATGAATCGAATCTCCCTTCAGAATTTATTGTTGCAGAAAATTCCCCCCGGATTTTTTCGTGCCGAGGGGATAAATTTTGCTCGTTATTTCTTCCTGTTGCGGTTGAAGTTGATGAGGCATCCGGCCTTTACGATAGTTCTTTCGTTCTCGGTCATAGGCTGAATGTAAAGCTCTGCTTCCGTTACTTTTCCGCCCTTGATGATGTATGCTTTGATGCTTTCGAGCTTGTTGTCATCGAGAGCCTTGCGGATTCCGGGGACGTACACATAATCGCCGACCTCAAAATCAGGCTGCCCCTTGAGATGGAACGGAATCATTCCCCAGTTCATGCAGTTGGAGCGGTAACGTTTTGTTGCGTATTCCTGAGTGATGTTTGCGAGCGCGCCCAAAACTCTCTGGCATGATGCTGCCTGCTCACGTGCTGAGCCGTCGCCGGGCTTGTTGGCGTAAATCGTTGAGCCGAACTCTATCGTCATCGGGTCAACATTCTCCTGTCCCGGAATGGCCTTGATTGCCGCGTAAACTTCTGCCATGTCGCCATGAGCCGGGCTGATTCCCTTCAGTCTCTCGTACTCTATCTTCTGGACAGCCTTAGCCTTGCCGACATATTCAGGGTCTCTGCGTGAGAGCGTGAACTCAGCAAGTCCGAGCGGGTTGGAGCGGAATGATGATGTCTCGCCTGACGGGATAAGCTCATCGGTTGTCGTAACCTCGTCAAGAATCTTGGAGACTACGCGCAGAAGGATGTTGTCAGCAAGCTCTTCCTGTTCCGGCCAGTCTTTGATGTTCGGCCCGAAGCGTATCGGGGACTCAACGTTAGCCTTGCCGAAGCCCCAGTAGACGCGGGACTTGTACGCCTTGTCGTCATAGTGGACGGCCTCGGCCCCCGTTACGTCGCCTAAATGGAAGCGCCATCCGGCATTGAAGTTCCA
>CAJODC010000067.1 GCA_905233215.1 uncultured Synergistales bacterium | reverse complement strand
GATGATAGGAATATCATCGCCGGGGAACTCGTACTTGTTGAGAAGCTCACGGACTTCCATTTCAACGAGGTCAAGAAGTTCGGGGTCGTCAACCTGGTCAGTCTTGTTCATGAATACAACGAGTGCGGGAACGTTGACCTGACGAGCGAGAAGTACGTGCTCTCTTGTCTGAGGCATAGGACCATCAGCGGCTGATACAACGAGAATTGCGCCGTCCATCTGAGCTGCGCCTGTGATCATGTTCTTGATGTAGTCGGCGTGGCCGGGGCAGTCGATGTGGGCATAGTGCCTCTTGGGTGTCTGGTACTCAACGTGAGCGATGTTGATTGTAATTCCACGCTCTCTCTCTTCGGGAGCTTTGTCGATCATGTCATATGCTGTGAACTCTGCGCCGTTCTCAGTGGCGAGACATTTCGTGATAGCTGCTGTAAGCGTTGTTTTGCCGTGATCGATATGTCCGATTGTACCAATATTCAAGTGAGGCTTAGTGCGCTCAAACTTTTCTTTTGCCATAATTCATTCTCCTTTTTGTTGTTACTGTTACTGTTAGATTCTTCCCTGCAAAATCTTTTCGCTGACTTCGGCAGGTGCTTGTTCATAGTGGTCAAACTGCATGGAATAATTTGCGCGTCCTGAAGTTTTGCTCCTCAAGTCCGTAGCGTAACCGAACATACCTACGAGAGGGACGAACGCTTTAACCATTCTAGCGTTTGCTTTCATCTCCATGCCGTCAATGCGTCCACGCCTTGATGACAAGTCGCCGATGACATCACCGAGATATTCTTCAGGCGTTACGACTTCCACTGACATTACAGGCTCCATCAATACTGGGTCAGCTTTCTTCATGGCCTCTTTGAAGCCCATAGAAGCGGCGATTTTGAACGCCATTTCGGAGCTGTCGACTTCGTGATAACTTCCGTCAACGAGAGCGACTTTAACGCCGATGACGGGATAGCCTCCGAGAACGCCTGACTGTACAGCTTCTTCGAGACCTTTCTCTACAGCGGTGATAAATTCCTTCGGTATTACACCGCCAACGATTCTGTCTTCAAACTCGAATTTACCGCCTTCATTAGGCTCAATCTCAAAGACAACATGACCGTATTGGCCGCGACCGCCTGACTGACGGATATACTTGCCTTCAGCTCGTGCCGGTTTCCTGATTGCCTCACGGTAAGAGACTTGAGGATTACCGACTTTGACATCAACGCCGAACTCACGCTTTAACCTGTCAACGATGATTTCGAGATGTAATTCTCCCATGCCTGATATTACTGTCTGGCCGCTCTCTTCATCGTTGTGTACTCTGAATGTCGGGTCTTCGTCAGCAAGAGCATTCAAGCCTTTCGAGAGCTTCACTTTGTCCTGTTGAGTTGCCGGTTCGACTGCCAGTGATATTACCGGCTCAGGGAACTCAAGACTCTCAAGTACTATCGGGTGAGCTTCATCGCAGAGAGTGTCGCCTGTCCTCGTTGCTTTGAGCGAAGGAACTGCCACAATCATTCCGGCTTCCATTGAGTCGATGTCCTCACGCTTGTTCGAGTGCATTCTCATTATACGGCCGATGCGTTCTTTCTGTCTCGTTGTCGGATTGTAGAGAGCCGCTCCCTTTTCAAGTTTACCCGAATATACTCTCAGGAAATATATTTTTCCCAAGAACGGGTCTACGGCAATCTTGAACGCCAACGCTGAAAACGGTTCGTCAACTCTGCTGTGCCTCTCGACTATCTTCTCAGGGTCAGACGGCAGGAAGCCTTTGACCGCTGGAAGGTCTACAGGGCTGGGCAGGTACTCGACAACAGCGTCAAGCAGAGGCTCAACACACTTATTCTTGAACGCTGACCCGCAGAGAACGGGAACAGCCTTGAGGTTGATGACAGCCTCACGCATTGTTTTGCGTATTAACTCAGGGCTGACGGGTTTACCCTCAAGATACAGCGTCATGATGTCATCGCTGAAATCAGAAAGTGCTTCAACGATAGCATCTCTTCCTTCTTTCGCCGGCATAGCCAGCTCAGGCGGTATAGTACCTTCTCTTGGAGGCTGTCCCAAAACGCCCGGGAAGTAATACGCTTTCTGCTCGATTAAGTCAACAATACCCTCGAAATCATCTTCCGCGCCGATGGGGAGCTGAATCGGTATAGCGTTAGCTCCAAGCCTCTCACGCATCGCCTTTACGACAGCAGGGAAATCAGCTCCGATTCTGTCCATTTTGTTGACGAAAGCAACTCTCGGAACATCGTATTTATCCGCCTGTCTCCAGACTGTTTCGGACTGAGGCTCAACCCCTCCGACAGCGCAGAATACTGCTACTACTCCGTCAAGAACGCGTAATGACCTCTCAACTTCCGCCGTAAAATCCACGTGGCCTGGCGTATCAATGAGATTGATAGTATGACCCTTCCACGAGCATGTTGTAGCGGCCGAAGTGATTGTGATGCCTCTTTCGCGTTCCTGCTCCATCCAGTCCATAGTTGCGTTGCCTTCGTGGACTTCACCGACTTTGTAATTGCTTCCTGTGTAATACAGGATTCTTTCACTTGTCGTAGTCTTTCCGGCGTCGATATGGGCTGCTATTCCTATGTTTCTTACTTTGCTAATGTCCTGCATTTCGATTATGACGGCCTACCAGCGGTAATGTGCGAACGCTCTGTTAGCTTCTGCCATTCTGTGAGTGTCATCACGGCGTTTTATAGAAGCTCCCTCGTTCTTATAGGCGTCCATTAACTCACGCATGAGTCTTTCACTCATGGGCATTCCCTTTTTTGCTCTGGCAAACGAAACTATCCAGCGAATTGAAAGCTGAACGCCTCTTTCAGGTGTAACCTCAACGGGTACCTGATAAGTTGCGCCGCCGACTCTTCTGGGTCTGACCTCGATATTAGGCGTAACGTTGGCCATAGCTTTCTCGAAGACCTCAAAGGGTTCAACGCCCAGTTTCTCCGCAGCTCCTTCGAGTGCGCCGTAAAATATTTTCTCGGCTACGCTGCGTTTTCCACCCATCATCAACGCACTGATGAATCTACCAGCTGCTGCGTTGTTGAATTTTACATCGGGCTGAGGTTCACGTTTTTTGATGTGTCCTTTTCTCGGCATAATTCAGTAATCCTCCCGTTTAATTGGCCTTCGGTCTGCGCGCGCCGTATTTTGAGCGGCTTCTCTTGCGGTTCTCAACGCCTCCGCAGTCGAGAGTACCTCTGATGATGTGATAACGAACGCCGGGCAAGTCCTTGACCCTTCCGCCCCTGACGAGAACAACCGAGTGTTCCTGTAAATTATGGCCGATACCGGGTATATATGACGTAACTTCGATGCCGTTTGTGAGTCTCACACGAGCGACTTTCCTCAAAGCTGAGTTCGGCTTCTTAGGTGTGATCGTGTAAACACGGGTGCAAACGCCTCTTCTCGCCGGGTTTCCCTGTAATGCCGGAGAATTACTCTTGCTCTTTTTCTCCTCGCGCCCTAAACGGACTAATTGATTGATTGTCGGCACAAGCCTCTGCTGTCAAAACTTTCGCTGTACACTTGATATTGACAGCAGATTTCCCTCCTTTCCTGATTTTACTGTCAAAAACAGCCCTGTAATCTTAGCAAAAGAACGCCGTTAATGCAACTTTTCACGCATTTCCGAAAAAAATTCCCCCCAAAACTTCAGGGGGGATTCTCTCGTTTTCTGTTACTTCTTCACCGCTATTGCCGGTTCGTATTCACGGTTGGGATTGAGCCAGACCGAGACGGTGATTTTTTTGTCGGACGGTACAACTTCAATCGGAGTTCCCTCACTGTTGAAGAAGTCGGCTATCTCGTCATCGTCTGAAGGCTCTGAAGAGTTAGCGACCCATACGAGAGTCCAATCTTCCGGCGTGTCTTCGTCAAGTTCAACATCGAAGTCATAGAGTCCTGCCTTGTCGACCGAAATAACCTCGTCGAAAACGTGAGCGATGATGTAGCCGTCAGTCTGAGTTTCCGCACGGAGACCCGGCGATGAATTGCCTGCCCCTGAACGAGACGATTTGCCGTCAAGAGAGTCTGACGATGTTTCGGGCGTTTGGGCTTCCGTTGAGCTGTTGCTGTTCATCTCATTGACTGCGGTTGAGCTTGAGCTAGTGCTTGCGTTGATGGTTAGGTTGAAGTATCTGTAATCAGAGCCGTAAGCGTTCGTGGCGGTGATATAGACACCAACCCCCCCGCTTACCGTAGGCTTGCCGGAAATCTTGCCGGTTTTCGCATTGATAGTGAGACCAGCAGGAAGCCCACTTGCACTCCACGTGATTGTCTTCGATCCTGTTGCCTTGAACGTAACACTGTAACTCGTATTGATAGTGCCGTTTGGCATACTTTCTATTGTTATTCTTGCAGGAGCAAAAACACTGAGCTTCACTTTCTTCGTTGTTGAACCTACAGAATTTTGAGCCTTTAGCGTTACTGTGTAAGTGCCTGTCTGTTTCGGAGTCCCTGTGATT
>CAJODC010000066.1 GCA_905233215.1 uncultured Synergistales bacterium | reverse complement strand
AATCTGGCAGAGTTTCTTCAACTGGGTAATGGGCATTGGCCCACGACCCGAAAACGAAGTTATCCCCCCTGAACCGCCCCCTGATTTGCCCTTCACCCAAAAACCGAAGGATAAATATTCACGTTTCCATGAACCCACAATCAGGGAACGCTATAACCAGTGGCTCGAAATTCACGGCCTTCATATATTCTCGATGCTCTACGCAGGGTTGAGCGTCCTGACTTGTGTCGTCATCGTCTCGCTGTTGCTGGCTACCGTCGCCGAACTCCCTCCATTCGGCCACGAACGAAACCCAGCCAACAACGAAGTCATACGCCGTTACGTTGAACACGGAGGACACGAGACTGGAGCGCAGAATATCGTTGCCGGATTGATACTCGATTACAGAGCGTTCGACACCTTCGGAGAGTCGGCCGTTCTTTTCACCGCTGCCGTCAGCGTCCTGATGCTGCTGGGAGCTTCGAGGCGCAACAGCAATGACGAGTCATCACCGCATTCCAACGGAAAAGCTCATGACTTCCTTCAACGAGGGCCTCCTTCGTTGAAACAAGATGATACTATCCTCCGAAGTGTCGCTAACCTCTCAATACCCGTCATTCTCATGATGGGCTGTGTCGTAGTCATCAACGGCCACTTATCTCCCGGCGGCGGCTTCTCAGGCGGTGCGATACTCAGTACAGCGTTGATACTCGCGGCTAATGCTTACGGTTTCGGACGGGTACACGAATTTTTCAGCGAACGTACTTTCATCGTGTCAAGTTCAACAGCTCTCATGATTTACGCCCTGTCTAAAGGCTACTCATTCTTCACAGGCGCGAATCACCTTCATTCAATAATCCCGAAAGGCACTATCGGAAACATCTTGAGCGGAGGTTTAATCCTTCCGTTGAATATTTGTGTCGGTCTCATTGTCGCAGGGACGCTATACGGATTTTACGCCTTATTCAGCGAGGGGGATATTTAGTCATGCTCGAAAAATTATTGTTGAATCATTATGAGGCAGCCGCTGTAATCCTCTCAGGTATAGGGCTGACCAACCTGCTTCTTCAACGAAATCTCATCAAGAAAATTATCGGCCTCAACATAATGGACACTGCCGTTTATTTGTTCCTTGCAGCGAAAGGTTACGTTGAAGGCAGAGCCGCTCCCATTCTCATTGCTGACGGCGCAGGGGGCTGGCTCCGTTCGTCTGAACTCTACGTCAATCCCGTTCCGGCAGGACTCGTCCTCACAGGTATTGTCGTCAGCGTCAGTGTTACAGCCTTCGCACTCGCTCTGACTCTCAAGCTATACGAGAGTTACGGAACACTGAACATTGACGAGGCGTTACTGAAAATGACGGAGGAACAGAAAGAGATTGAAGCCAAAATCAACGAAGCAGAAGAGGAAGTGTTGGCATGATAAATATGTTTGCTTTCAACATTCCTTTCATCAGCATTTTTTTGATGATGATATGCGCAATTATCACGCCTCTTCTGCCGAAAAGAGCAAGGCTTCCCGAAAAGCTCTCGTGTCTGGCAATAGCTTCAGTCGCTTTGTTGTCGGCGTATCTTCTTTACGTTTTGACGGAAGGAGGACAGAGTCTCAGCTTCAATTTTTCGATGGGACACTTTCCGGCTCCTTGGGGCAATGAGTTGAGAGCCGGTCCGCTTGAGGCTGTATTGTCGCTCGTCTTCTGCGTGGCAATGCTGTTGTCATTGACGGGTAATTTCTCGTCAACCGCTGAAGACATTGCACCGGGCAGACGGCAGATTTTTTGTGTACTCGTCAATTTGCTCACGGCTTCTCTCTTGGCACTGACTTACACGAACGATTTATTCACAGCTTATGTCTTCATTGAGATTAACACGATAGCTGCCTGTGCCATTGTAGCGGTGAAAGAAGGCCCTGAAACCGCTAGAGCTGCCCTGCGTTACCTCGTCATGAGCCTCGTAGGGTCAGGCTTGGTCATGATTGCTATCTGCTTGCTGTACGACCTGACCGGACACTTGCTGATGCAGAACATGCACGGGGCGATTCAAGTCCTAGTGTCAACAAAAAGCTACATGATGCCTTTGACGGTCTCACTCGCTCTAATAACGGCCGGGCTTGCCATAAAGAGCGCATTGTATCCCTTTGCTTCATGGCTTCCCGACGCTCACGGTTCGTCAACAAACGCTTCAAGCGCAATCCTCTCAGGACTCGTTCTGAAAGGTCATATCTTCACAATCATCAAGATTTTCTACAGAGTATTCGGACTTGATGTCATTCATCTTTTGAGAATGGACACGGTGATTTTCATTCTCGGAATTTTGGCGATGATTATGGGATCAGTCCACGCTCTAAGACAGACCAACGTTAAGCGAATGATAGCGTGGTCAAGCGTTGCTCAGGTCGGCTATATATTTCTCGGTGTCGGACTGAACACTTTAGCAGGAGTCGCGGCGGCATGTCTTCACATTATCGTTCACGCCTGTGTGAAGCCGATGCTCTTCACTGCGGCAGGAGGACTCAGCAATGCCGCTGGACACAAAAAGGGACTTCATGCCTTGATGGGAACGTTCTACGTTAATGTCTGGGCAGGACTCGGACTAATCGCCGGAGCTTGTTCGATGATGGGCATACCGGGATTTGCCGGTTTCGCCTCAAAATTGAGTCTGACTCTCGCTTCGTTTGAACACGGCTCAATCGTCTGGGCATTAACGGCATTGGCGACAAGTTCGGTGTTGAATGCTCTGTATTATGTCCCTGCTGTGATTGTCATTCTTACTCACAACAAGGACGCTCAAAAAAATTTCACCGCTCCAGCTCCGACTCTGTCATACAAAATTTCAATGTTCGTTTTTCTCGCGCTTAACTTCTATCTCGGACTGTTCTTTATGCCGCTTCTCAGACTCATCACAAGGGGGGTGAACGTATTATGATTGGCAATGACTTTCTGACGCTTGCTCCGATATTGTTCCCGATAATCACGGGCTTTGCGTTGTTCTCACGTCCTATCTTCGAGGACAGACACATTTATGTTGGCGTTATGACGTTCGCAACATCGGCGATAACATTTTTAGCGGCTTTCATGACGAATGGAGAGCTGATAATTTTATGGCGTTTGACCGACACTCTATCAATCGCTTTCAGAATGGATTATCCTGCAAGAGCTTTCTCGTGTTTAGTCGCGTTCATTTGGCCTCTTGTTACTCTTTACGCCTTCGAGTATTTGAAGAGAAGACCGCCGATTGACAGATTTTACGCTTTCTTTCTGTCAACGTTCGGAATATTGATCGGTGTAGCCTGCGCCGGGAATCTTTTGACGCTGTATCTGTTCTATGAGCTGATGACGTTCATGACTCTTCCTCTTGTCATGCACGAACAGAAGCGTGAGTCTATCCGAGCGACGATCTCTTACTTGCTCTATTCGTTGACGGGAGCAGCTATGGCACTGGGAGGATTCTTTTTCTTTCAGGTTTACGGAGTGTCAATGGAGTTCACGCCGGGCGGAGTTCTTGACATGGCAAGAATCAGCGAGAATCACAGCGAAGGAATGATATTGACAGTAACATTCTTGACACTTGTCGGATTCGGAGCGAAGGCCGGAATTGTTCCTTTGCACGCATGGCTTCCGACGGCACACCCTCAAGCACCGACTCCGGCAAGCGCAGTACTTTCGGGACTGATCACGAAAGCCGGAGTGATTGCGATGTTCAGGGTAGTGTATTACGTAGTGGGCGATAAATTCCTTCGCGGAACATGGGTACAGACGGCGTTAATCTGCATGGCACTGCTCACGATTTTCACCGGCTCGATGATGGCGTATATTGAGCCTCACCTGAAGAAGCGTATTGCTTGGTCGAGCGTCAGTCAGGTGTCATACGTAGTGTTTGCGATGATGCTGCTGACTCCTGACGGTGTTCGTGGAGCTGTGATGCAGATTGCAGCTCATGCTATGGCGAAAAGCTGCCTGTTCCTGAGCGCAGGAGTAGTGATTTACTTCACGTTGCAGGGAGCAAATTATCACTATGCCGATCAGCTTCGAGGAGTCGGGAAGGAGCTTCCCATAACGATGACATGCTTCGCGCTTGCTTCAGTGTCGTTGATTGGGCTTCCTGTAACAGGAGGCTTCACGGCGAAATGGTACATGGCTGCCGGAGCATTGGGACTTGGCGGACTGGGATTATTCGGAGTGGCCGTGCTGATGGTGAGCGCATTGCTGACGGCCGGGTATTTGCTTCCGATTGTTACTGATGCGTTCTTTCCGGGAGATGATTACGATTACACGAGCGTTGTACCGTTCAAGATGTTACCGCTGAAGATGCTGATACCGTTATTGTCGCTGAGTGCAGGAGCGGTTTTGACTGGCGTATTCGGCGGAAAGATTATCGAATTTGTGAACAGCAGAATTATTCCTGCGTTGCTGTGAACTTTGTCCCCCTGTTGAGATTAAAGCAGGGGGATTTTTCTACAAACTTCTCAAATACTCAAGGCACGTTCTGACACCGAAAGCTGTCGCGCCCTTGCAATAAATTCC
>CAJODC010000065.1 GCA_905233215.1 uncultured Synergistales bacterium | reverse complement strand
AACGCTAAAGCATAGACAAAACGTTTCATGAAAAATCCTCCTTCAATTATTTGAAACACATTATATACGCTACGGCCATGTAATATAATGAACTCAATCATATTACAGAAAGCCGTGAATATTTTGTCAGAACAATACAACGTTACAGGCATGAGCTGTGCAGCATGTTCAGCACGGGTCGAACGTGTCGTCAAAAAACTGCCCGGCGTAACTTCATGTTCGGTCAGTCTCCTCACTAACTCAATGAGCGTTGACGGCACAGCTTCGCCCGAAATCATCATTGCTGCCGTCGAAAAAGCAGGTTACGGAGCGTCCCTCAAAATCCCTGAGCCATCACATCAAGTCTCTCACTCTCAGGAAGAAGACGCTCTCGCTGACCACGAAACACCAATCCTCAAACGCAGACTCATCTCATCGCTCTTCTTCCTCGCCGTGTTAATGTACCTCTCAATGGGACACATGGCCGGTCTCCCCCTGCCACCGTTCCTCGATGGCAATAACATAGCTCAGGGCATCGCTCAGTTATTGCTCTCCGCCGTCATTATGGTCATCAATCAGAAATTTTTTGTATCAGGCTTCACTTCGCTCTTACACCTAGCTCCTAACATGGACACTCTCGTTGCTATGGGTTCATTCGCTTCGTTCTCGTGGAGCGTCTATGTGCTGTTCATGATGACAGCAGGCGGAAATTTCACAGTACACAATTTCTATTTCGAGTCGGCCGCAATGATTTTGACACTGATAACTGTCGGCAAAATGTTAGAGGCTAAGTCAAAAGGACGTACCACTGACGCTCTGAAATCACTCATGAAGTTAGCTCCGAAAACAGCAACAATACTTCACGGCGGACGTGAATACACCGTCCCGATAGAGCAGGTCGCAAAAGGCATGGTCTTCATCGTCAAGCCCGGCGAGAATATTCCCGTTGACGGCGTTGTCATCGAAGGCTCAAGCGCAGTGAACGAGTCAGCCCTGACCGGCGAGAGTATCCCGGTCGACAAAGCTCCCGGCGATCTAGTCTCGGCTGCTACGGTCAATCAATCAGGCTTCATCAAGTGTGAGGCAACAAGAGTCGGGAATGATACAACGTTGTCGCAAATCATCAAGATGGTAAGCGATGCAGCGTCAACAAAAGCTCCTGTCGCTAAAATTGCCGACAAAGTATGCGGTGTATTCGTTCCGTCAGTGATTGCCATTGCGATTCTTGTTGTTACCGGCTGGCTCATCGCTGGAAAATCTTTCGGCGACGCTCTGTCTTACGGTATAGCCGTACTCGTCATAAGCTGTCCATGTGCTTTGGGACTCGCTACGCCCGTTGCTGTCATGGTCGGTAACGGTGTAGGCGCGAAAAACGGCATTCTCTTCAAAACAGCCGCTTCACTCGAAGAATGCGGAAAGATAAAAATTGCTGCCCTCGATAAAACAGGAACGATAACAAGCGGTGAACCGAAAGTTACTGACACATACCCTGTCGGCGATTACCTTGAAGAAGATTTAGTGAGTCTCGCCTATTCTCTTGAGTCAAAAAGCGAACACCCTCTGGCAAAAGCTGTAGCCTCTTACGCTCAAGACAAAGGCATTACCCCTCATGACGTTCAGAACTTCAAGGCTCTTCCCGGAAATGGACTCACTGCGACTCTTCATGACGGCAGTACTCTAACGGGAGGAAGCGTGAAATTCATCGGCGAAAAATATTCAGTGTCAGAAAGATTCGTGAAAGAAGCTCAAAAATTTGCTGATGACGGAAAAACTCCCCTTCTTTTCGTGAAAAATGATGAGCTTGTCGGAATAATCGCCGTTGCTGATGTCATAAAACCCGACAGCAAACAGGCCGTCAGCGAGTTGCAGTCAATGGGAATCAAAGTCGTTATGCTAACTGGCGACAATGAACGGACAGCGAAAGCGATCGGCCATGAAGCCGGAGTCGATGACGTTATCGCCGGTGTACTGCCTGACGGAAAAGAGAGCGTCATCAGGGACTTGCAGAAGTCAGGAAAAACAGCGATGGTCGGAGACGGCATCAATGACGCTCCAGCCTTGACACGTGCCGACATAGGAATCGCAATCGGTGCAGGGACTGACATTGCCATTGACGCTGCGGACGTTGTATTGATGAAAAATTCGCTTCGTGATGCTGCTGCTTCGGTCAGACTGAGCCGGGCGACTCTCCGTAACATTCATCAAAATCTTTTCTGGGCCTTCATCTACAACGTGATCGGTATTCCTTTAGCCGCAGGGTTATGGGGGCTGAAACTTGATCCGATGTTCGGAGCTGCTGCAATGAGCCTGTCAAGTTTCTGTGTCGTTACGAACGCTTTGAGGCTAAATCTTTTTGACGTTCACGGGGGTAAATGATGAGGAAGATAATATTTTGTGTTCTGTTACTGACTGTGAGTGAATGCGCTTTTGCCGACATTGAGGAGTTCAGGAATTTCTCGCTGAACGTCCCGGAAGGCTGGACGGCTGAAGAGTCCGGCGATGTCGTAAGTGTTACCGCTGACGATAAGACGGGAGGTATCACTATAGTGTCAGGCAGTCCCGAAGGAGCTTCAACGGCTGAACTTGCGGTGAAATTCTCACGCTCTTTCAACGGCACTAAACCTGTGAGCGATGACGAGGACAGTTACAGCTTTGAGTTCAACAACGGAGTGAGTCAGGCTGTAATTACGAGCGATGAAGATTTCTACATCATGATAATCGGTACAGGAGTCGTCAACAATGCTGAGACGCTCGGAGAAATTATCGACTCTCTTGAGATGAAATAGCAAAAAAACGGTTAGTGAGAAATTTTCCCGCTAACCGTAAATTTTTTCTCTCACTCCATAAACGCCTGATAGCCCATGAACAAAATCGTTCCAGTCTCGTTGTCCCTGATGAAATACATGAACGGCCTGTCAGCGTGGAACTCCGCAAAAAGTTTCCTCATCGGTACCGATGTCGCCCCTACCATACCGATCGCCGTCGATGCTGCTGCCTCTGTCCTTTCCTCGTCAACGTCAATGAACGTCTGATGAATCACAGAGTCGGCCTTCAGCGGTTCATCGTCCGTCATTCCCGAAAAATCAGCCTCGTTCGTGAATGCCTCTCTCACTCCAAGCGTCTCAAAAATCTTCTTCATCTCGTACTTCTTCTCCGTCTTGAACTTCGGAAGCCTCAAATCTACCTCGTACTCCTCCATATTGTCGAGCCATTCCGAAAAAGTTTCAGCGTCAACTTTCTTCAGCACTTCAGGCTTACCCTTCGGAGGAAGTACGGCAATCATTGACAGTCTGTAACCCTCGTAAGGAAGCATGATGACTTTCACGCCGTCAACCTCGCAGTACTGGAAATCATCTCTCTGGCACATCATGTCAACAACTTTCGACCCTTCAGCGTTGTAGAACTTCTGTTTCCTTGTCGCTGACTTCTTGAACTTACTCTGCCACTTCGCATTGAAGTAAACAGCGTTAGTGATTATCATTCTCGTTTCGGGGTCAAGCTCCGACAGAAGGCCGTTAATTTTACCGTTGGTCTTGAGGCTTACCCAGTCGTTAATCTCACGCCTTGACTCTTCCGTCATTCCCTTGATGTCAAGCTCATATGCCTCGCTGTTGTAACACAAGCTCAATGTGTCAGTGTAAGTCTTCTTGAGACAGAGACCGCTCTTCAGCCACACACGATTGGCCGATGACACATAACCGCCGGAGTCCAAGCCCGTCATCAAGTCGCCGAGTGAGGCGTGAATGTCCTTCGTCAGTCCGAGCGATGACTCAATCTCTCTTGCCGTATCGCCTGATGTCCCTGCGTAAGCCATTCCGAACGCTGAGATTATGCTGTAAGGCGAGAAGAAGAAATCTCCCTTTGTGTTTGACATGATGACTTTTCCGGCGTTGAAAGCGAAATTGTTGACCGCCTCTGATGCTCCAGAAGCGAACGCTGGCGATGACAACGCTAACACCGCTGTTAAAATTGAAACTAACCGTAAAATTTTTGCTGACATTTTTATCACTCCTTACTGAATAATTATCGTCTGTCAACATGGAGATTATATGACGCTTTGGTGAACATACCCCCGCTTTAAGAAGCGGGGGCTTCCTGCTTCTCCGAAGACTGCACAACAACCCTCAATGAGCTGTTGCGTCTTACACCCTCTCCACAGGCGTTACTTCCCGTATGTCCTACGGTAGTTATTTGTCGTTTTCCCTCTTCTCGGATATTTATTGCCGCGTTTATATCTCGGTCTTGCTCGCTTCCGCATGAGGGACATTGCCATTGTCTTATTCTCAAATCTTTTACTTCGGCGTTCTTATATCCGCATACATGACAAATCTGGCTTGACGCATACCACTTATCTATTTGTATTAGCCGTTTCCCGCGAAATTTCAGCTTATAACTCAGCATTTCTCGAAACTTTCCAAAACTGTTATCCGATACTGATTTCCCAAACCTCAGCATTCGTCCCATCGCTTGCATGTTCAGCATTTCTATACATACTGCATCATACTCTTCGGCCAAATGATATGACTTCTTATTCAGGTAATCTTTTCGTTGATTCGCCTTAACCGCATTTTTTCTCGGTTATTGCTTCCTTGTTTGCGTCTTGAATGCCATCTGCATAACCGCGCCAGCTTCTTTTCATGTCTTCGCAAAAATCTGGGATAATTCGCCTTTTCTCCTTCTGATGTTACGTATAAATCGTGCATAGAGAAATCCAATCCTATAAAATTACTCGGCTCTACTTCGGCTACTTGGTTTTCGTATTCCACTAGTATGCTCGCGTAATATTTATTTGTTGGGGTCTGCTCGATTGTTACGCTCTTTATTACTCCCTTCATCGGGCGGTGCTGCACTATCTTTACATATCCAATTTTAGGCAGTTTAATTTTTCCGTCCTCTATCCTTATGCTCCCATGCTGATTGTTCGTTGTGTACCTCTTTCGGCTTTTCTTCTTACTCTTGTATTTCGGAAATCCGGCTCGCTTTTTGCTGAAAAAGTTTTTATATGCAGACTGCAAATTTAATTGCGCGTTCGCAAGTGCTAGACTATCTACTTCCTTCAGCCATTCATACTGGCTTTTATACATGGCTGGCGTTACTGACAAGATTTTTCCTGTCTGCTCATAATGCTTGATTTTGTCTGCCAGCATTAGGTTGTAGATAAAACGGACACAGCCAAATGTCTTAGCGAACATAATTCTCTGTTCCTTATTCGGATATATCCTGAACTTATACGCTCTGTTCATTGGCTTTGCCCTTGTCTCTCTATGTATTTTCTAATTACTTCAATCGGTGCCCCTCCTGTAGTAAGCAAACAAAAACTTCTTGACCAAAACATTTCTTTCCAAAGTTTTCGCCGTACAGCCGGAAAAATTTTCTTTATGAGACGAGATGAGGCACTTTTATAGGCATTTATGAATTTGGATATTTCAGTATTAGGATGAGCGCGGAACATTATATGAACATGGTCTCTATCGTGCTTCCACTGCTCCAGTGTGATGTTATGAAGTTTAGCGATACGGAGAAAAATATCTTTAGCAAAATCACTAATAAGGCCATCGAAAACTTGACGGCGGTATTTCACGACAAGAAGGAGATGATAATATAATAAGAATACTGAATGATTATTACTATCTAATTTCATGTTATCAACACCTATACAATAATGACGAC
>CAJODC010000064.1 GCA_905233215.1 uncultured Synergistales bacterium | reverse complement strand
TCTTGTCAATGTCAAAAATAATGTGATCGGGTTTCGATATGCTGACTTTAAAATGTTCAACTTTTTTTGCGGTTCCACCAGGAATTTGAGGCAGATTCCGCAGATTCCTTTGTGATAATTCTTCTGATTCTCCTGCTTTTTGTTCGTGAACTAATTCGGTGGCTTCTCCTTCATAGTCTACATATTCTAAGTCATAAACTATGTCATCAACTATTTCAGGTGTTGATGGTGTTGAGAGAACTGTTTTTTGTCTTCCAGATTCTTGAGCCTCTATTGTCCCGTCTGTCCAGTCTGTCTCGTCGTAAACTGCGTCAATTTTTGTGTCTGACATCATATCCGGCTCCGGCATATTATTATGCGTTGTATCAGATCCGTTGTCAGCCACATCAGCCACATCAACTACCGTTGTAGTTGCTGTAGCGGCTGTTACGGCTGTTACGACAGTATCATTGTTGTTCTCAGTGTCATTGACGTTATTGTTTACATTTTGGGAATTCTGTGAATTTAGAGAGTCGAGGGAGCTAAGAGAAGATTTGAGGGATTCGAGGGAGACAGCCTCAGCAGAAGCCCTCTTCTTGGAAGGGATGACATTGCCGTCTGCGTCTAACTTGCCGAGAGTCTTCCACTTATATTTCTGTTTTCCGTTTTCACTGTAATATGTTACTTGACAGACATAAATTGTATTTCCGACTTTTTTGTTTACGATAGCCATTAAAAATCTCACCTTAGTTTTTTCTAATGATTATTTCTAATGATTATAAGAAGCTTCCATTTTCTGTCAAGTATTTTCTAATGAAATTTCTAATGACAGGGTGATATTTTCTAATGAAATTTCTAATGACAGGGTGATATTTTCTAATGAAATTTCTAATGACAGGGTGATATTTTCTAATGAAATTTCTAAGAGCCTGTTCAGCATCTTCTTGAAAATAGAAGATTCGTCCCGTTGATGACAGGAGAAAATTCGATTTTTGTGGATTTTCATAAATGCCCTTGAATACAAGGCAAACTTGAGATACTCAACAGGCTCTAATGACAGGGTGATATTTTCTAATGAATTTCTAAAGAGATTTAAGAATTTGCAATTTAACACAGCCGGATAATGCGGTAGGGCTGAACAAAACAGCACCCGAGTGCCGGCTATGCCGCTGGTCATGATTCTTAATGTTGAAGTGCCCGTATCTTTTTTAGTTCAGCCTCAAGGCCGTAACGAATGAATCTCATCACAGCGGGAGTGAGATAGCGGTCTTTAACGTGAGTCATGAAGATAGTCCTGTAGCAGTCAGACCGTTCAACCTTAAGAATCTCAACGTCAAAATCTTTCAGCGAATACACAGAAGCAACGAACGATACTCCGAAACCTTCTGAGACTAATCCGGCAATGCTCTCTTCATCAGGAGCTTTTGCCACAACTTTTGGACTGATGTTTTCATCTTCGAGTATCCTGTGAATAGTCGGCCAAAGTCCAACGTAATCAGCGTAATCAACATAAGGGTATTCAACAAGTTCACTGAGCTTCACGCTCTCATGTCCAGAAAGTTCATGTCCTTTGGGGACGATTGCGACAAGTTCCTGCCTCTTCAACGGAATGTAATTTATCTCAGGAAGTATCGGCTCGCTTGTGCAAATCCCAACGTCATAACGCCCGGACTTCAAGCCCTCCATTATCATTGGCGAAGATGCCTGATTAAAATGAAACCTGCACTCACTGTTCTCCGGATTGTCGAGAAATCCTCTTGCCATTTGTTGAACTCGGTGCGGGAGTACCGAAAACAATCGTCCCAATCGTCGCAAAGACAAAAGCCGACATTCTCTCAAAGGCCGAAGAAATAACGAAACTTCCGGCTGACTTAGTTGAGTGGCGCGCGGATTTTTATGTCGACTTGGTGAACACTCCAGTTCTTCTCGAAACGTTGAAGGCTCTTCGAGGCGTTCTCAAGGACACTCCGATACTCTTCACGATTCGGACGAAGCCCGAAGGCGGAGAGATTGCGCCGTCGTTCGATGACTACTCAGCCGCCAATCTCGCTGTCGCAAAGTCTGGCGATGCCGATCTTGTTGACGTTGAGATGTTCTGGGGAAACACAGACTGGAATGCGAAAGCCTCAGACAATTCAGCGAAACTTGTTGACGAGATTCACAAAGCCGGCTGCCTAGTCGTCGGTTCAAGGCACAACTTCTCGGCAACTCCGTCAAGTTCTGAAATCGTCTCAACCCTGAAGAACCAGAAAGCCGCGGGAGCTGACATGCCGAAAGCCGCAGTCATGCCCCAATCAAAAGATGACGTTCTCGCAGTCATCGCAGCTTCCGTTGAGTTCGCAAAAGTAACTGACAGACCTTTCTTGACGATCTCGATGGGACCTCTGGGAATGATGAGCCGTGTTGCCTGTGAACTTTCAGGGTCTTGCATGACCTTCGGGGCAGCAGGTCAGACTTCAGCACCGGGGCAGATTCAAGTCGGTGAACTGAAGAACATGCTCGAACTGATTCACAGATCAAGCAACTCATAAGGAGGAGTTTTTATGGCACGAAAAATTTTTGCCGCAGTTCTGGCCTTGCTGTTATGCTCGGGCTGCTCTTTCGGTGCTCAGGGCGTAATAGGCTGGGCAGCAGGCGGCGGAACTGACACGTTGATGAGAATTCTGACATCTCAGATGAACGGACAGGTTGACCCAGTAACAAAAACAGGACTTGCCGGAGCAATGGCAACAATGTACGTTTACGGTCAGCCCTCAGACGGCTAGACTCTCTTGATGAACGCTGAGAACCCGACGCTCTACAAGCTGCTCGGCTACAGTGATGTTGACTATGACGATTTCGAGTGCGTTCTTCTTGCGGCTACTGAGATTGTCGGCGTAATCGTTCCGGCTGACTCTAAGTGGAAGACTTTCACTGAGATTGTCGATGCCGCGAAATCAGGTCAGGAAATTGTCGCAGCTACAACGAACGTCGGCGGAATGCCCTGGACTCTCACAGCAATGCTTGGCAATGTAACAGGAGCATCGTTCATTCAGGAATGGTACGCAGGGGACATGGCAGCGCGTGATGCTGTCGTCAACGGCAAGGCTGACTTCACATTCTGCAAATTACAGATGGGACGTGAAATGTTCAGAGACGGGAAACTGAAATTCATCTCGCTCATTCACAACGAAAAAGTCGAAGGCTGGGACGTTCCGTTAATTACTGACGAGTACCCTGCATTCGCTGAAAATCTCCCTTGGGGGCCGTTCTATGGAGTTTTCGTGAAGAAGGGGACCGCGCCTGATGTCGTTGCGAAATGGCGGGAAGAATTTCTCAAAGCCTACAACTCTGGGGCGTTCCGGAAATATTTAGCCGACATAAAAATGACACCGCTTGGGCTTGGCGGTGAAGACGCTGCGAAATTCATTCACGATTGGCAGGCCAGAACACTCGCAATTCTCTCGAAAGCCAATCTCAACATGAATTTCAGATTCAACGTGGGAGAGTGATAAGTGATGAGTGAGAAAAAATCCGGCGGCTTTGAGCTTAACGTAATATTTTTCATCTTCATGCTGATATGCCTCGCTACTCTTGTTGACATTATCCCGGGCATTAACGGAAGTATCTGGGCCGTGAGGCTCTACGGAATCGTATGCTTAATCGGCGTAATCTTCTGCGCTCGAAAGGGATTGTTCATGGCGATTGACTCATTCGTTCTGCTCTACCCTGAGTCGCTCCAGAAAACTCTTTCCCGTATCAACCAGATTCTGATGTTAATCGGCTATGTTCTGCTTGAAGCCGCGTTAGTGATTGGCTTCAAGAAATATCTTGCTGATGACCTGTTCGCTTCAGCTTCACTTGATGACAAGTGGAACGGAGTTCTCTACGTCCTTTCGCTGATTGTGTACCCTGTCTCACTCTTGTACTTAATCCGCGAAATTTTCAGGAAGGGGGAATAGTTCATGCTCGTAACAGTATTCGTGATTCTTTTCTTCTTGATGCTTGCGCTAGGGCTTCCGATATTCTTCAGCATGGTTCTTTCGTCAGCATTGCCATTGTTTCCCGACATGATCTCGTTCGTTCAGTTTGCTGGCTGGTCAGTCGCTAAAACGATGAACGCTACAGGAGTTCCGATAGTTCTGTTCATCATCGCAGGTCAAGTAATGTCAAGCGGAAAACTCACGGAGAAGATCTACGATGTCTTCAACTATTTTCTCGGAGCTAAGACTGGGTTCATGCCGATAGTGTGTATTCTGACAGCCATGTTCTACAGCTCAATCTCAGGAAGCGCGACGGCCGTAACCGCTGCTGTCGGCGGAATGTGTCTGCCCCTTCTGATCGAGATGGGTTACGACAACGCGTTCTGCACGTCTATCCTGATGTGCGCGGGAGTCTTAGGTTTCCTGATTCCTCCGAGTACTCCGCTGACTGTCGTTATTGGTCTTGCTGATTTGGACTTGACAACTGGTTACTATGGCGGCGCGGTCTTGGGAGTTGCGATAGGTGTAATGTTAATCGCTTACGCTTATCTCTACTGTCTCATCAAAGGCAACGGAAATCCCGAAGTCATTATGTCGCACCACAACAAGATAAGGGCAATGGGATTCGGAAAAGTTTTCTCTGACGGAATTTGGGCCTTGCTATCACCGTTAATCATTCTCGGAGGAATCTTCAGCGGATTGTTCACTGTCGCTCAGGCTGCTGTAGTCAGTGTTGTTTACGGAGCAATCGTCAGCGTAATGATCTACAAGACTCTGACATGGAAACAGTGTATCGACACAATCAAAGAAGGTCTCGAAGTCGCCGTGCCGCTGCTTGTGGTTCTCTTTGCGGCAAACATTCTCAGTTCATGCCTTGAGGCTCTCAACGCCGCCACAGTGATTGCCGGCTTAATCGAGAAATCAGGAGCTGGAGCGCAGCTCGTGACATTCATGATTATGATAGCCCTGTTCCTTCTTGGAATGTTCATGGACTCAGGGACAGCCTGCTACATGCTTGTGCCGATAGTCCTTCCTGTCGCGTTCAAGCTCGGTGTCGAACCGTATCACCTTCTTGTCGGAATGGTCGGTATTCAGAGCATAGGGCTTGTTACGCCGCCTGTGGGACTTGCGCTTTTCACGATGCTTCCGATCTCGAAGCTCTCAGTCGGTGAAATCAGCAAAAAACTTTGGGTGCCTCTGATTCTGTTTATCCTGATGTGCTTTGCCTTCACGATGTTCCCGGCACTGACATCGTGGATAAGCTGAAGTGCCTTTATTGCGAACTGAACAGAATACCGGGAGCTAACGCCGCAAGTTAGAGCTTCTCCATCACTCAATGACATGAAAAACTTCTGGACACAGTGTCCAGAAGTTTAGGAAATTCTGTTAGTTACTTTTCCAATCATCGAGTAACTTGTAGATTATGCTCTCAGCCTCTTGTTCGTCGAAGTTTTCCCCAAAATAATCTTGAATTTTTCTGTAGTCAAGAATAAAAAACAACTCTTGAACTTTTGTGTTGTTCTCGAAAATTTTGTTGACAGTTTCCGCATTAAGAGCGTTCTTCTCGGCAGTATCTCTGATTTTTCGAGCTTGCTGCTTGTTGATCTTTCTGTCTAAAGCAGCAACGATGTCCTGTTGAGCTTCCGTGAGATAAGATAATTCAACACCAGCCATGAAAGAAATCTGCTTCTTGTCAACTTTATCAAGTAGATTTTCGTTCAGACGTGAAAGCAGAATGTAGCGTTGAATGGTCTTAGCATTTTCACCTGCGGTGTTGCTTATGATTTCAAGCGTTGAGCCTCCTTTTCTCCCCTGATGCCTCAAAGCGTCATACTTCAGAGCGTAAGCCCTAGCTTTTTCACTGTGAGATATGTTTTGACGCTGGATATTTGAATCGACAACGAGAATAGATGCTTCGTCATCAGAAAAATCTTTGATGATAACGGGCATTGAGGCAAGGCCTAATTTTTCGCAGGCAGCTTTACGTCTGTGTCCGCTAATCAGTTCATAACCGCCGTCATTTCTTTTTCTTGCGACTCCCGGAGTCAACACTCCGTATTCCTGAATGCTTTTCAGCAAGTCAGAAAATTCAGCGTCCTCTCTGACTTTGAACGGGTGATTTTTGAACTCATAAAGCTCGGATAACGGAATTTCTTTGACTTGTCCGCTGTCTCCTAAGAGTTCCTCATAAGACGGCAGGTTAATTTCTTTCTTTTTCATATTCTAACACCTCCTTTGCAAGTTTCATGTAGCTTTCGGCTCCCTTACTTTTTCCATCATATGAAAAGATGCTGACACCTTCCGAAGAAATCTCCGAGAGTTGTTCAAGTCTTGGAATGGAAGATTCAAAAATATGAATGGAATGACCGTAAGTAGAAACGATAGT
>CAJODC010000063.1 GCA_905233215.1 uncultured Synergistales bacterium | reverse complement strand
TAGAGCCTTATTCGCTGGGGCGTGCTTACTCGCCTCTATCCGGTAAGGCTCGATAGCCTATCCGATTACTTTGTAACGTGCAGTGTGCACTATCGTTTTTACAGAACGTCTAACTGTCTTGCACCTTAGGTACGCTTAAGACTTTACGGACGAAACGTGTTAAAATTTGTCCGGCCAACCTCAAAATCTTAACTCATTAAAGGCTGGAAATATTATATCAAAAAAAGAAAGGAGAATACCGCGCTCCTCTCCATAGTTAAAGCTAGGGGGATCCGCACGGGAAGTTTTGATGAAAAAATTTATCGTTTCATTATTGCTTGTAGTTCTGTCGGCTGCGTGCGCTTTCGCATGGTCGCCGTCAAAAAATGTTACCGTAATCGTTGCTTACAAGGCCGGTTCTGGAACTGACAACACAGCTCGTGTTCTCTCGAAATTTGCGTCTGACAAAATCGGACGTACAATCGTCATTCAGAATCTTGAAGGCGGTTCAGGCTCAATAGGCTGGACAGCGTTATCACAGTCAAGGCCGGACGGTTACACACAGCTCGGAGACTACAAGATTGATGACTTTGTGCCGATCTGCAACCACGTCAACGAAACCTCAATGGTAATGGTCAGCAAGTCAAGCCCCTTCAACACTCTCGCCGAACTCATCGCCTACGCTAAGGAAAATCCCGGAAAGCTCAAAGCCTCAACACACGGCATGAAGGCCAGCAATCACATCGGTGCCGAACTTTTCGCAAAGTCAGCGGGCTTTCAGTACATGGCGATTCCTTACGGAGGAACGGCCGATCAGCTTTTGGCATTGAGACAGGGCGAAGTTGATTTCAGCGTTGCAAAAGAAGCCGACATCGCTTCAATGTTGAGCGAGGTTAAAGTTCTCGGAGTCTTCGCTGAAAAGAGAATGCCGTCATTCCCCGATGCTCCGACACTCGGCGAGCTTGGGCTTTATGACAAGTGGTACGGAAGCGCAAGAGCCATTGTCGCCCCGAAAGGAACGCCGGAAGATGTCATAAAGTTCTACGAGGAAGCATTCAAAAACGCAATGGAAGACCCCGAATATTTAGCGGCTGCGAAAAAAGCAGGTATCACAACTCTGTACATGAACGCTGAGGAAACAGCAAAGATGATTCAGCAGCAGTATGATTTCTGCACGAACGAAGTTTCAAAACTCTGGGAATAATCCATGAAAAAATCCGACATCGGAGTCTGTATCGTCATGTACGGGGTGTGTGCATTTTTCCTGTACATGACGCTTCAGCTCCCCAAAGCAGCGCAGATTTACCCTTTGTGCGTTATAGCTCTTCTTGCCGGACTGACTACCCTTCACGCAGTCAACATGATAATCGGAGCGTTCAGAACTGGAATAACTGACGGTCTCGAAAATTTCAAGGACTTTCTGCCGTCTCAGTTCGTGTCAATTTTCCTGATGATTCTGATTTACATTGCCTTGATGCCGTACATAGGATTTTACGCTTCAAGCGTTTTATTCATGACGGCAAGTCTTTTGTTTCTGAAGGTAAAAATCTGGCAGATAGTTCTTTCTGAGACCGCTATTTTCGTTCTTGTCTACTGTGCTTTTACACTGTTCCTTGAAGTCAGGCTGCCTTCGGGAACTGTTTGGGGGTTTTGAGAATGACTGAAACTTTGTCGCTTATGGGTATGGGCTTCATTCATGCCCTCTACCCTGTGAATCTTCTTGCCATTGCAGCAGGCGTAACGATCGGAATTGTAATAGGCTGTCTTCCGGGACTGTCGGCAGCAATGGGAGTCGCTCTGCTTCTGCCGATGACGTTCTCAATGGAAGCGTCAACAGGAATGATTATGCTTGGAGCGATTTACTGCGGAGCGATTTTCGGCGGTTCAATCTCAGCGATACTCATTCACACGCCCGGAACTCCTGCCAGCGCAGCAACAGCTATTGAGGGCTATCAGATGACTCTCAAAGGTCAGGCAGGTAAGGCATTAGGAACAGCGTGCATCGCTTCATTTTTCGGCGGTCTTCTCTCGTGCATATCGCTTTACTTTTTCGCTCCAATTCTCGGACAGCTGGCGATGAAATTCGGTTCGCCTGAATATTTCTGGCTCTCTATTTTCGGACTGACGATTATTGCCGGAGTGTCATCAAAATCTATGGTCAAAGGCTTGATGAGCGGTGCGTTAGGTCTGCTTCTGTCTACAATCGGAATGGATCCCATGCAGGGAGTCAAACGCTTCATGTTCGGTCAGTCGTCATTGTACGAGGGGATTAACGTAACATGCGCTTTAATCGGTCTGTTCTCGATGAGTCAGGCGTTAGTTCTGGCTGAGGCAAAAATCAGACAAAGGGCTCAGGCTGCGAAGTTCAACGACAGAATGATTCTCACTAAGTCCGAACTGAAAGAGATTGCTCCGACGATAGGACGTTCATGGATAATCGGCAATCTCATCGGAATACTTCCCGGCGCTGGAGCGTCAATAGCCTGCTTCATGGGTTACAACACGGCGCGTCAGTTCTCGAAGCACAAGGAATTATTCGGACACGGAAGCTATGAAGGCGTAGCAGGAAGCGAGGCAGCCAACAACGCGGTAACGGGAGGCTCATTGATACCGATGCTGACACTTGGCATTCCCGGCGAGAGCGTTACGGCTGTATTGATGGGAGGGCTTATCATTCAGGGATTAACGCCCGGACCGAATCTTTTTGTCGGCGAAACAGCGAAGATGACATACACGTTCTTTGCAGGCTTCGTACTGATACAGTTCTTCATGCTTGGAATCGGCCTGTTAGGGTGCAGGGGCTTCGCGCACATTGCTAGGCTGTCGGACGCTATATTGATTCCTTCGGTAACGATATTGTGCGTTGTCGGGTCATTCGCAATTCATCAGAATTATGTTGACGTTGTGATAATGCTGATATTCGGCGTGATAGGCTGGCTGTCGAGAAAATTCGGACTGAATAACGCAGCTATCGTTCTCGCTCTCATACTCGGTCCGATAGGCGAGAAGGGACTCAGGCGGTCATTGCTGCTTTCAGGAGGAGACCCGGCAATTTTATTCTCAACCCCGGTATGCTGGGTGCTGATTGTGCTGTGTGTTCTCGGAGTGCTTTCGCCGATTCTGATGGACAGAATGACCGGTAAACAGCAGGATCACTCATCATAACCTGAACGTGTCAGCTTCATTTTCATTAGTTCACGAATGAACACGGCACACGACAAAATGACACTGCTTCCGCTGGGCGAAACTCCCCGAAGACGCAGTGTCTTATCCATTTCTAGGACTGCTTCAACTCCGTCAGGCGACAACATTCCGCCCCTGTCAATAACTTTCTTGGCCTCGCTCTGAACGTTCATCAGTTCGGCCACTCCCAGCTTCCCGGCAATCTCTGTGTCTCCGTTATCGGTCATTATCGTCATCAGCGTGTGAGTCATCATCTCCCTAGCGTTGAGCTGACCCTGAGTCGCCTCAAGCCATGTGAGAGTCTCAAGAGCTTTCACCGTTTGCGTGTAACCGTGTTCAGCTTCGCCCCGGCAGCCCTCAAGACCGTATGACACGTAGGACTTTTCGCCCGATGTCAAAACTTTGAGGTGTCCGTTCTCGGTCAAAGGCCAAAGCTCTCTTTCCGTCAATCCCTGAGCGAACGATGAAGCCGTCAATACCAGCGCATTTCTCGTCAGTATTCGTTTTTGAGCCAACAGTCTCCCGGCAGCAGCGCATAGTAATCCCACACACAGCACATGACCTTTCAGCGATAACTTTCCTCGTGTTGCCCTGAGTGAGTCATTGATGCCGATTTTCCCGGAAGGTTTCAGAATCGTGAAAACATCTTCGGGACTCACTGATTCTGTGTCAGCACCTGCCGACGCGAAATTGATGAAGCTGTGAAACAACGCCATCGCACCGTCAATCAATACCGGGAACTCCGTGCCGTCAATAGCGTTGTTGTCGATCGGCGTTATCAGTCCCGGCTTCGGGTAAACTGAGGCTGACATTATGATTGATTTCACGGCTGACCTTGCTGTGTTGAATATAAATACTTCGTTCATGAATTATTACCTCTATGATTTCATCTTACCCTCGAAAAGCGAAAGGTTAGTTTTGTCCCAATAATCTTCAACGTTTATTGTATAATTTTATTACTCAATTTGTTTCCTCGTAAAATTTTTCAGAAAGGCAAGTGATGTTGAAATGAGACGAAAAATTGTAAGCGTCTTGTTGTTATTGACAGTTTTGTTTAGTGAAACTGCTTGGGCTGAAAAAATTTTCGATTTTCCGATAGAAAATACTTCAGCATCAATCACCTGCGCATATCAAGGCTATGCAGGACATAACGGCTACGATTTGGGAGCGGGGTACGGTACTGCGATTTACGCATTGTTTGACGGAACTGTTACCTACAGGGTGAGATGTAAGCTGTTTGCTGACGGCAAGTATCATTCATGGGATTACGGAAATTACTTGGACCTTGAGAGCAGCGCACCTATTTCAGGTGATAACTATTTGATGAGAGTAGCACACTTGAGCAATTTTGATGGAACACAATGCACAGTTCCGAGTCAAATAAACGGAGTTGAGCTTGTGTGCGATAACGGCACCCCTAGACTCTACGATAAAGATACTGTTACCATAGTAGTAGGCACTAAGGCAGTCACGAAAGGTCAGTTGATAGGGTATTCGGGGAGTTGCGGCTACTCAACAGGTAATCACCTTCACATTGAGATAAAGAAAAACAATTCATACGTTAACCCTGATGACTATATCTCAAGAGACCGTTTCGTAGGCGACGCTGAACCTCTCATTCCCCCGTCAATCACCACTCCCAAGAATAACGCAACAATCCTCAAACCCGTCAACAAAAGTTTCACGTACACTCTCAAAGCTGAAGGCTCTGAAGCAACTTGGAGCAAGAAGAGCGGTTCACTTCCTACGGGCGTTAGGGTCGATTCCGGTGGAACAATCTCAGGCACTCCAACGCAAACAGGACAATTCAAATTCGTTCTTCAAGCGCAAAATTCAGCCGGTGTTGACACGAAGAATGTTACCCTCGACATTTACGGAACGAATGAAGTTCCCAAAATCACAACGACATCGCTCACAACCGGAAAAGTCAACGAGAATTATTCATTCACCGTCAAAGCAACCGGAAGAACGCCCATAACGTGGACCGCTTCGGGACTTCCTTCAGGTCTGAGCATTGACTCATCAACGGGAACAATCTCAGGTAAGACAGCGTACTCAGGAAAATTCTACGTTCAAATCGTCGCAAAAAACAAAATCAAAAGCAGCGCAACAAAAACGTTATGGCTCGAAATCTACGAGAAACCAGCGATCACAACATCGTCAATCAATGAGACAGCCTACACATTCACCGATTACAACGCGACATTCACGGCTACAGGCTATCCTGCGCCGACTTGGAGCATTACAGTTTTGTCGCAGCTGCCTCCGGGTTTGACACTTGACTCGAAAACGGGAGTTTTGTCAGGAAAGCCGACAAAAACAGGAACGTACAACTTCAAAGTCAAAGCGACAAATTCCGTAGATTCTGCAACAAAGAAGTTCAAGATTGTCGTGAAGGTCCCGAAAGGGAAAGTCGGAACAGCTTACAGTACACAGCTCACAGGGAACAATCTGCCGTCAGGAAGCGCATGGGCAGCAACGTCAACATTACCGGCAGGAATGACGCTATCAAAGACAGGAGTGTTGAGCGGTACGCCTCAGAGTGCAGGAACGTATAACATCTACGCAATGGCCGTCAACAAAACGGGCGTTACGACTACCAAGACATTCACGCTGACAGTTACAGACGGATTGAAGATAACGACAGAGAGTCTTCCTGATGCCACTCTCGGAAAAGACTACAAAGTTACACTGGAAGGCTCAAGCGCGACGGCGATAACGTGGTTTGCAGACGGTACACTCCCTGCAGGATTCACTCTGTCGTCAAAAGGAGTCCTCAGCGGTACGCCTATATACAGCGGAACATATTACATTTACGCCAGAGCAATGAACGCTTACGGTGCTTACGTCAATAAGACTTTCACGCTCAAAATCGTTGACGATCTCGCAATCACCACAACAAAACTCAGCAACGCGACTGTCGGAAAAAGCTACAAGGCCACATTGAAGGCAAAAGGCGCGACGGCGATAACGTGGTTTGCTGACGGACGGCTTCCTCCCGGTTTAACTCTTTCACCCGACGGAGTACTCAGCGGAGTCCCGGCCTGCAAGGGAACTTATTATGTTTACGCTAGGGCGATGAATATTTACGGGACTTATGTCAGTAAAACACTGACTCTCACAGTGGGAGGCAGCGATAATAATTCTGCGGTTCGTCTCAGCGATGCGACTGTTGACGAGGAATACGAAGAAAGTTTCTATATCTCATTCCCTTCCGGTTATCAGGGCAAAATAACACGCTCAAAAAGCGGAACACTTCCGAAGGGCCTGTCGATTTCATCAGAAGGTGAATACATAACGATTAAGGGAACACCGAAGGAAGCAGGTATTTTCAGAGTGAAAATAACTTTGAAGGACAAGGCCGGAAACTCTGTTTATAAATGGATTTCGCTGACGGTTGACAGTGATCTGAAAATCACGACTAAATCGCTTCCTGCTGCAACAGTCGGCAAATCCTACAAGACAACGTTGAAGGCCAGCGGAGCGAGTTCGTTTGTGTGGCACGTAACCGGATTACCGACAGGATTGACATGTTCCCCGTCAGGAGTGATAAGCGGAACGCCTCTGTATGCTAGCGATTATAGCGTTTATTTGTACGCTTACTCACCTAACGGCAGATATGTCAGTAAAGGCTGGATTACCCTCAAAGTCAACGGAGGCTTGACAATTACGACAGCTTCACTTCCATCTGCAACAGTCGGTAAATCCTACAAGACAACGTTGAAGGCCAGCGGAGCG
>CAJODC010000062.1 GCA_905233215.1 uncultured Synergistales bacterium | reverse complement strand
CCTTGGCAAGGTTGTGCTCTACCCCTGAGCTACTTCCGCAATTTTGTTTACTGGTGGCGGGACCCAGAATCGAACCGGGGACACATGGATTTTCAGTCCATTGCTCTACCATCTGAGCTATCCCGCCTCACACTGTCAATGATTTATTTAATGGCGGGGCCGACGAGACTTGAACTCGCGACCTTCGGCGTGACAGGCCGACACTCTAAACCGACTGAGCTACGACCCCGCGTAACAAATCATCTGGTGGGCGAAGCAGGGTTCGAACCTACGACCCCCTGCGTGTAAAGCAGGTGTTCTACCGCTGAACTATCCGCCCTGCTCGAACAACGAGGGAGATTTTACGCCTTATTCTTCGCTCTGTCAAGCATGAATGACTCAATCTCTGTCCAAGTTTTTTTCGCAGCCCCTCCGAGTGTGTTGAAATAGGCGTTGCAGTTCCTGAGATTCTTGCTGACCGCTGAGGCGTTGAGACAATCACACCAAGCATTTGCGAGTTCCGAGTCATTGTGTATGCACATGGCCGCGCCCATCGAGTCCATTCTTTCAGTGTCGGGGAAATCCGTCATGCAAGGTCCGTGAATCGCTGGCAGTCCGAACAGTGCAGGCTCAAAAGGATTCTGTCCTCCCTTCTGAACGAGGCTTCCCCCGATGAAGACGGCATCGCTTGCGGCGTAAAGGTCAAAGAGGACTCCTATTCTGTCAACAACGATAATGTCAGCTTTGTTGTTGTCCGGGTCAATCTGTGAGAGAAGTTCGGCGTGAACGTCATCGAATGGAAGAGCTGAAGCGATTGTCATCAAGGCACGTTCAGGGTGTCGTGGGACGATTGCCAGTCTTGCTCGCGGGAATTTCCGCCGTGCTATTCTGAACGCTGAGATAACTATTTCGTCCTCGCCTGCGTGAGTGCTTCCGGCGGTGAACAAAGGAGCGTTGCCGTCTTTGAGCCAGTCCCATTTCTCCGGGCCCGTAGCTTTTCGGCGGTCAAGAAGAGTGTCGGCTTTGCAGTCCCCAGTAACAACAATCTTTTCTGACGGAACACCGAGAGCGATGAATTTCTCTTTGTCATCATCGAATCTCACCATGAACTTGTCGATGCAGTCAAGCACTCCACGCCAGAAAAATTTTGTCCTCTTCATTCTCTTGAAGCTCTTGTCGGATAATCTGCCGTTGGCTAAAAATGTCGGAACTTCACGATCTTTCAACTGGTACAAAATTTCAGGCCACAATTCAGTTTCCATTGTGATGTAAATCGCTGGCTTTATCGCATCGAGTGAACGTGTTACGAACTTCCGAGAGTCGAAAGGACTGTAGATTATTTTGTCAACAATTCCCGTCAGCAATTTCTGAGCCATTTCACGCCCTGTTGTTGTTACGGTTGATATAACGCAGGGATAAGGGCTTCGTGATTTTATCCGGCGGATCAGTGAACTTGCTGATTGAACTTCGCCGACTGAAACAGCGTGAATCCAAACGGGATTGTCAGGTATATTTTCCACATGGCCGATGCGTTCGGAGATGCTGTCTTTGTATTTTCGCTTGAGAATTTTCAGACCGCCCAGCGTGAAGAACGTGCCGGACAAGAATCTATATATTCGCAATCCTGAAGGGCAAGCATGTTTTTTTTCTGTCAAATTTATTCCTCCCTTTTATTTTTCGCAGAATATTATATCGGCTGTTCACATTACAGGTTATAATAGCCTTAAAATTTCATGACGGAGGAAATTTCGCCTTGTCTCTCAGAAAAGGTCTAATCATCTTCATACTATTGGCGTTCGGAGTCAGCGCACTAATCATATTCAAAAGCGTTGACAAAGAAACTGTACGTTCGCTCCTCAATGCTGACAAAATGAAATTATTGCTTGCTCTCATTGTAGTGTTTCTTGCGTGGCTTTGCGATGCCGGACGATTTTGCTCATTGTCATACGCCGCTCACGAAAAAGTTTCGTTCTCATTCGGAATAGTCTTGACGTGGCTGAATTATTTTGGCAGTGCCGTTACACCTATGCAATCGGGCGGAGGGCCTTTTCAGGTTTACGCATTGTACAAAAAGGGAATCCCTGTAGGCAAAGGCATAGCGATAACGTTAATGCGCACAATGCTTACGATATTGATTTTGACGCTCGCTGTGCCGTCAGCGTTGATGCTTGACCCTGATATTCTTGAAGGAAGTCCGTTCCTCAAGGGCTTAGTGTTCTATGTCTTCATCGTGATACTTGCAACTTGGGCGTTCGTGGCCTTCACGATAATGAAGCCTGAGATGATCAAGAGATTCTCACGGATAATAGTGAAATGGCTCAGGCACGTTGACTTCATGAAGTCCAACAAAAAGGCCGTCAAAATAGTACGATGGCTGGACCGTGAAATTGACAACTATATTCTCAACTTCAGGCTCGCTTTTCATTCGGGTAAAACTTGGGTATTTGCTGCGGTGATTTTGTCGGTGCTTCATCTTTTGGCACTGTTCAGCGTCCTTCCTGTATTGATGTCAGCGGTAGGGCTTCCTTTCAGGTACATGCAGACTGTAGCGGTTCAGGCTGTTTTCATGTTCATTCTGTATTTTGTTCCGACACCGGGAGCCAGCGGAGTCGCTGAAGGCGGAGGAGCATTGCTCTATTCAGTGCTGATGCCTGAGAACATGGCCGGGATAATGTCGGTGATATGCAGATTTTTCACGGACTACATCTCAATCTTCATGGGAGTTGTAGTTGTCGTTAGAATGCTTGGCTGGGGGGTCAGCGAGAATTTACACAAGGGGGCTTCGGTTGAAGATGCGTGAATGGGTCTTCAAAATGCGCGGAGGTATATGGACTCTTCTTTTTGTAGCGATAATCTTCATGGTCAGAGCCTCAACGCCCATTACCATCGCAATATCGCTCGTGATTGTCGCAGTGGGTCAGCTTTGGCGTTGCTGGTCGGCTGCCTCAATCGGTCTCTACAGGGGAGAGAACGTCAAAGCCTTGAAGCTCGCCTCGACAGGGCCTTACGCCTTGATGAGGAATCCTTTGTACTTCGGTAATTTCGTCATCGGCTTAGGCTGGAGCCTCATTGCCGGAAAATGGGCGGTCTTGATCTTCACGGTGAGTTTCGTTGTGTTGTACGTGGCTGTGATAATTCCTCATGAAGAAGAATTTTTACGCTCAAAATTCGGCAGTGAGTATGATGAATATTGCGAACGTGTAAAAATCTTCTGGCCCGTTAAAGTGAACGTCAAAGATATTTTTTCCGCCGTTGACTGGTCAATAGTCAGACGCAGCGAAATACATACAATAATTTCAACAATAATCGGCACGGCAATAATCATAGCAGTGTCAATGTGTTATACTTAGCTGTCCGCAAAAAGGGGGCTAGAGAATGTGCAAAGGACAGAATGACAAAGAAGAATCAATAACAATCAATGAATTGCTCTCGGCTATATCAGAGAGCGAATACCCTGAATATATACTTGAAGCTATCTCGCGTATTCAGGAATGGATGGGCGAAATGATCGAAAAAAGTGATGATGATAACGATGATATATTTTCCGAGATATTCGGCGAAAATTTTGAGGACGATCCTAGAGGGATTGACACGCTTTTTGAACGCCTTGAAGACCTCGAAGAATACGCCGATGTCGTGCCTAACTCGAAATCATCAGAAGGTAAAGCCGATGCCGTCATCGTGAGCATTGCTCCGCCTGATTAC
The DNA here is from genome assembly GCA_905233215.1 of uncultured Synergistales bacterium. Taxonomy (GTDB): domain Bacteria; phylum Synergistota; class Synergistia; order Synergistales; family Aminobacteriaceae; genus JAFUXM01. Next base: position 1,751 of record CAJODC010000062.1, on the reverse strand, counting down.
GAAAGCGGTTTGAGAATGGCAATAGATTATGCTGCTGTGTTCAACAGGCCGACATGTAAAAGAGTATGGATAATCAGCGACACTTTCATTTTTGATGACGTTGTGAAATTCTCGGCTCATGTTGACGCTTTATCAGAGCAGGGAATAACATTGAGGTACATTCTTGTAACCCCTTGGGGCTGGGTTGAACTGCCTTTGAGCGGAATGACCGCCGCTAAACACAGCTTCTTGTGGCGCAACGGAGGCCTCAATGACGACAAGACCGTCAAAAAATAATCGGTAACAAAAATCTCCGACTCCTATGTCAGGAATCGGAGATAATGTGAAAGTTATTCGCGCAGACCTACCGCCGTCTCAGCATCATTACCGCTAAGGCAGTGATCATCAGTCCCCCTAATCCCATGTTACAGCCGCTGCTGCTGCTAGTCGCTCCGATGCTGTTGTCGCTGTCGCTATCACCGCTATCACCGTCATCACCGCCGTCACCGCTGGCAGACTCAAGAGTTGCTGTCACACAGACCGACTCGGAGTCGCTGTGGCTGTCATCAGGGTGTACCTTGCACCATACGTAATACGTTCCCGCTCCTGTGGCAGTCGGAATCTCCGTGCTGTATTCGGCTGGCTCTGTGATGTCGTCCGAACTGACACCGTAAAGGAATCCTAATCCGCCCTCGTAGGTGCCGTCTTTGTCCAAAAGTGCAGGACTTTCGGCGTTATAGTAGTCTTTAGCCGTAGGAGCTTTCAGAACACGGGCAGGCAAAATTTCTTTCACCCTTATCTCTACCCAGTCGGAGAAAACATCATAGCTATCGGCTTCCGAGCTGCTGACATTGGCTTTCGTGCCTCTGACCCTCACATGGTAGATGCCGGGAGACGCGAATGACACGTTGCCGTCTGGGGTAATCGTTATGCCGTCGCTGTTTTCCATCGCTTCCCATGTGTACTGTACAGCTTCTTCTTTCGCGCTGCTTGTGTGGGTCTCTATCAAAAGTTTTCCTTCGCCCTCAAGACTCTCGGACGGTGCCGGGATTTTCGAGTCTCCGCTTCTGAGGCTGACTCCGCCCGTGAATTTTCCGCTGATTACAATCTGCGTGTCGTTGTGCGCCGCTTGCGTTCGGTGAATAGGGTCGTTCGGCTCAACGTAGTCATCGCCTAGCACCTCAGCAGTAACCGCCTTCCAGTCTGAATATGACTCTCCGCTCGGACTGTGTACCCTGACATGGAAAGTTCCGGGACGTGTGAATGATACCGTTCCGTCCTCTGTAAGCGTTATGCCCTTAATCTCTTGGGGTTCCCACTTATATGTCGACTCAACCTCTTTGCCGGTTACATCATAGGCGTGTACTTCAAGTTTCCCGTCAGCCTCAAGTTTCTCCGGCTCAGAGTTCACTATGCCTTTGTAATTTCCGTCAATCTTATAGGTTACTTTCTGCTCAAGAACATTAACCTCAAGCATGGCCGTTCGTGTTAAGTCCGAATTTTTTGTGTACGAGTTCGAGCTGAGGCCGGAAGGATATGCGTTTTCATCAATGATATATTTCATGTAGCAATGTCCCGGCTTCACCGCCTTGAACTTCGTGTAGCCCTTAACGGAGCTATTCTCGATAATCACGGGTGCATTTGCGGAAGTCAGCTCCGTATTTCCGTCATCGCCAACGACAATCCAGTGGCCGTAGCTTGAGTTGAAGCCGTAATACGCAGCGTTATTGTAGTTGTAGCCGTTGACGGGCAGGTACTTTGTGTAGGAGTAA
>CAJODC010000061.1 GCA_905233215.1 uncultured Synergistales bacterium | reverse complement strand
ATGTGCAGCCAGACGAAGAATATCACTGCGAATACCAAGAACACTGGCAATGATACAGGAACTTTCACTCCGGCAACGTCAACAAGTTTGTTCAGTGCCGACAGTGAGCGGAATGTAGGATCTTTGAACGTCAATGTATCACCGCCGATGATTAAGTAGCTGAAGCCTCTGAAAAATAACTGTGTGGCAAGCGTGATTATCATCGAGAACAATTCTTTGAACCTAGTGCATAAAAAACCGTTCAACGCTCCGCACACACAGCCGACAGCAAGACATGCCATCAGTGCCAGAGTCAACGCTACAGGACCGCTCATGCCTCCGAGAACTGCGAGGTTGTTGTAAGTTACTCCGAGTGTTACGACACTTAATGTACCAATCGCTCCGACTGAAATATCAATGTCGCCCATCGCCAATATCAGCATCATTCCAAGCGTCATGAAACTGTAAAGGAAATACGGCCTCATTGAGCGTACAACGTTGGCAAAATAGAACACTGGACGCTTTGAGATTCCCGAAGCTACACGGCCTGCGTCAACATAGTAGAAAACAGCGCAGACTACAGCGAGGAGTATCAAGAGGAAAAATTCCCAACTGGTAAAGAAATCACGTATCTTCTTCATGGTTATATATTCCTCCCTGCTAAGTCCTGTTTCGCCGAAATTCGCTGAAGTATGACGTTCAAGAGTATTGCGAACAGTAACAAAATTCCTTTGATGAACTCGGTTATCATTGAGTTTCCGATTCCCATCTGAGGAATTGCCGAGTCAATGAACGCTACCATAAGCGCGCCGATAACAACGCCCGTAATTTTTCCGTAGCCCCCTGTAACGCTCACTCCTCCAAGAACACAGGCGGCAATCGTGAACATCTCATCGCCCGTTGCCGATCCTTTCTCGATAGCTGCATAGAACGCAAGCCACATGATTCCCGCAAGTCCGGCCGTAGCTCCGCATATCGTGTGAGCGAGAACACGAATCTTGTTGAGGTGAACGCCTCTCATCTGTGCCGCTTCAGCGTTTGAGCCGACAGCGTAGAGATTTCGTCCCGTCCTCGTGTAGTTGAGAAACAATGCTGTTGCAGCCACAACGATAATCGCAAGCCACACAAGGAACGGCAATCCGAGTAATTCATGATTGATTAAGCTGTCTTTGAATGACTGAGTGAGCTGTGTAGGGTTAACCTTGTTCATTCCCAAAAGCCAGTTCATCGGAATTAACGCTCTCACGATGTAGCTTGTGCCCAGCGTAACAATCAGAGCGATGACTCTTCCGTAACTCATCAACACCCCGTTAATCGCTCCGATAGCAGCACCGATAGCGATTCCAAGAACGAACATCATCAAAGTATTCTGAATCACTCCGAGTCCCATGAGCTTTCCTGCGACTGCTCCGGCAAAAGCTAACACTGCCGTTGTCGAAATGTCGATTGACCCGACGAGCAATACGCACAGCATTCCGCAGCACATCACCATATTGATTGAGCCGTTTTTGAGGACGTTGAGCCACGAATTGGCGAGATAACCGGGAACTCTGACGTTCACGACAGCCAGCAACAGAGCAAGCACCGCCAGCAGGGGAAGTTCTCTGTGTTCAATCAGAAATGAATAGACTGATTTATGTTTTGCCATTGTAAATCTTCCTCTCTATGATGCTTTTGACTGAGGCATGGCCGCGTTCAGTATCATTTCCTGCGTCAAGCCCTTAGTGTCGGTGAACTCGGCTGTAACTTTGCCCTCGCTCATGACGTAAATTCTGTCTGACATGTTGATGACTTCTGGAAGTTCCGAACTTATCATCAATATTCCGAGTCCCTGCGAAGCCAAGTCGCTCATAATTTCATAGATAGCCGCTTTGCTTCCAACGTCAACGCCTTTTGTCGGTTCATCAAGAATAATCACTTTAGGGTTAGCCGCTAATTGTTTAGCTACAACGACCTTTTGCTGATTACCGCCCGACAACGCGCCCGTTAACGTGTCAGTGTCAGGAGCTTTGATAGCGAGCAGATCCTTCATTCCGTCAGAGAGCTGGCGTTCTTTAGTTTTGCTGACAAAAATTCCGTTCTGACATTCTTTGGCCATGACAGGAAGCGAGATATTATGATTGATTGACCACTGCAATAATAATCCGTCCTTCTGCCTGTCTTCGGGCAAATAGCCGAGTCCTTTTGCCATCATCTGAGTCGGAGTGTGTGAATGAATTTCCTCGCCCATGAAAAATATTTTGCCTGAGTCGGGCTGATGAACACCGAAAACGGACTCCATGACTTCTGTACGCCCTGCGCCGACGAGTCCTGTCAAGCCTACAATTTCGCCGGCCTTAACGTTAATATTCACGTCTCTGAAAAATCCTGTACGGCTTAAATTTTCGAGCCTCAATAATTCGTCGCCTGTTTCAGTTTCTTTCTTAGGGTACAGCTGGTTAATGTCTCTTCCGACCATTTGATGAATTAAGAATGACTGCTCAACCTCGTGAAGATTCCAAGTGCCGATATATTGAGCGTCTCTGAAGACCGTAACTCTTTCAGCGAGTCCGTACATGTCCTCGAATCTGTGAGAGATTAGAATTATTCCAGTGCCCTGCTCTTTGAGTCGGAGAGCGATTTTGTAGAGGGCTTCCGCCTCACGCTGTGATAACGCTGCTGTAGGTTCGTCCATGATGAGGATCTTAGCGTTCATTGAGAGGGCCTTTGCGATTTCTACTAATTGCTGCTGAGCGACTGAGAGCGAACCGACTGAGACTGTCGGACTGAAATCAGCGTCAACAGCTTCGAGAAGTTTTTTTGCTTCACGATTCATTTTTGCCCAGTCGATGAACGGTCCTATCTTGTACTCATGACCGGCGAAAATATTTTCGGCGACACTCAAATCCGGGTAACTTGCGGCGTGCTGATAGATTGCTGCGATTCCGCGTTCCTGAGCGATGACGGGGTCAGACATTACGACTTTCTCACCGTTGAGAATAATTTCGCCTCCGTCAGGCTGATGCGCGCCTGTTATTACTTTGATGAAGGTAGATTTTCCTGCGCCGTTCTCACCTGCTAAGGCGTGAATTTCTCCTGCTTTCAAATTGAAGTGGACGTTATCGAGTGCCTTAACGCCCGGAAATATTTTCGTGATGCCGTTAAGCTCTAATATATATTCCGACAAACTATTATTCCTCCTTTCCTGCAAAAATCCGCGAGGCCGTCAAAATTAACAGCCCCGCCGGAAAACATTACATCATTGAGCGGTAGAGAGCTTTAATCTCCTCAACATTCGTGTCTCTCGGATTGCCCGGGCAGCAGGCATCAGCAAACGCCGAGTCGCTCAAGAACTGTACATCTTCTTCCTTGAGAATGCCTTTGAGGTCAGCAGGAATCCCGACATCAGCAGAAAGCTTCTTCACTGCGTCAATCGTAGCTCTGCACGCTTCTGCATCTGTCATGCCGCCGATGCCCTCAACGCCCATAGCCTTACCGATAGCGCGATAACGTAAACCGGCAGCAGGTGCGTTATATTCGAGGCCGTAAGGGAGAATGATTGCACATGCCACACCGTGAGGAGTGTCATAGAGTGCTGACAGTCCGTGCGCCATGCTGTGAACGATTCCGAGTCCCACGTTTGAGAATCCCATTCCGGCTATGTATTGGCCGAGTGCCATACCCTCACGGCCTTCGGGAGTCCCTTCGACTGCTCCGCGTAAACTGTGGCTGATAAGCTCGATTGCTTTCAAGTGGAACATGTCGGAAATTTCGCAATGTCCCTTAGTGATGTAGCCTTCGATAGCGTGAGTGAGCGCGTCCATTCCTGTTGAAGCCGTGAGTCCCTTCGGCATTGACGACATCATGTCAGGGTCAACAACTGCGATTTCGGGAATGTCATTCGTATCAACGCAGACAAATTTTCTCTTCTTCTCAACGTCAGTGATTACGTAGTTGATTGTAACTTCCGCTGCTGTTCCTGCCGTTGTCGGTACTGCAATCGTGAAAACCGCGTGAGCCTTTGTCGGTGCAACTCCCTCAAGTGAACGAACGTCAGCAAATTCAGGGTTATTGATGATGATTCCGACTGCCTTTGCCGTGTCCATTGCAGAGCCTCCGCCGATAGCTACGATTGAGTCGGCCTGTGCTTTCTTGAACGCTGCTACACCGTTCTGAACGTTCTCGATTGTCGGATTCGGTTTGATGTCGCTGTAAACTTCGTAAGCGATCCCGGCCTTGTCGAGAAGGTCAGTAACTTTTTTGCTGACTCCGAACTTCACGAGGCTTGCGTCTGTGCAGACGAAAACTTTTTTCTTTCCGCGTGCTTTGAGGTCGCCGGGAATGTTCTCGATTGCTCCCTTGCCATGATACGAAATGTTGTTGAGTACTATACGACTTGCCATTGTAATTTTTCTCTCCTTTATGATAAATAACCCTCGCGGGCTTTGACTCCGAATCTTCCCTCTAACAGGTGCATTTGTTCATCTGTGATTGTGTTGACTAACGGAAGGTGTGCTATCTTCATGTAAATTTCAGCAGCCTTTTCAGCCGTTTCAATCAGTCCGAACGCCTCATCTAAATCGACTCCGGCACCGTATAAACCATGCTGCGCCCACACAACGAGTCTCGCCGTCTTCATTTTTTCAGCTGTAGCCTCGCCGATTTCGTTCGTTCCGCAGAGCATCCAAGGCAGTACGTTAACGCCGTCAGGAAACACTACGATACATTCCGTACACATCTGCCATAGAGTCCGGGTGAATGCTTTTTCATCGAGGCTGTGTACATACGTCATCGCAAGCAAATTTGTCGGGTGGCAGTGCATGACGACTCTGTTTGAGGGATTGACTGATAGTCTCGCTGCGTGGCTCATCATGTGAGCAGGAAATTCGCTCGTGAATTTTCCGCCGTCACTGAAGCCCCACAATAACTGCGCATTTTCTCCAGCGTCAATAATTTTGACCAGTCCGAGATTCACATCGGGCGCGTACTGTACATTTTTGAAATATTTTCCCGTTCCTGTAACAAGAAAATATTTTCCGTCAAGAGAGGGAGCTTTGAAGCCTGTCGGTATTGTCCTCAGTACCCTGTTGACATCTCCGTATTCAGCTACTTCGCTTTCACTGAGCATCAAGGAAATATTACCGCCGTTGCGTTCGTCCCAGCCGTGATTGTACATGTTGGTACACGTGCGAATCATCTCGACAAGGAAAGGAGCTGTCAAAATATCCTTCATTGCTTTAGCCTCTCTTGCTTAAAACTTCGCTCTCGTACTTCTCGACATCTGCGAACCATTCACGGTCTAAAGGCTTTCCGCATACACCGCAGTATTCGTCCCAGACATCGCCGAACGGAAGCGTCTTCAATTCTTCCTGAGCGACAAGAAGTTTGCTGAGCGCGAATAGCAGCGCTTTTTGTGCGTTCCTGTAACCGGTCGCCCACGCCGCGATTCTGTTGATTGAAGCGTCAAAGTAATCGAGCGCAATATGAACCTTTCCGTCAAGACCTCCGCATCTTACAATTTCACGGGCAATCTCTTTCATCTCATCGTCAAACAATACAACGTGATCAGAATCCCAGCGCACCGGCCTTGTAACATGCAGCGCAATTTCCGGGAAGAACGCAAGAAGAGCGGGTATCTTGTCGCTGACGACTTCGGTCGGGTGATAGTGGCCGTTGTCCATGAGCGGAATACACTTGCCCATGTTCAACGCTGCGTAACTCAGAGCAAATTCCGCGCTTCCTACTGTGTAAGCCTCGACACCGATTCCGAAAACTTTGCTCTCAACGCAGGGTTTAACCTTGTTGAAGTCGTAGGGCTCGCTG
>CAJODC010000060.1 GCA_905233215.1 uncultured Synergistales bacterium | reverse complement strand
AAGAATATAGGGCAATATTCTTTAATTATGTACATAATGTTGTAATACTATGGAAAATTATTTGAGAAAATGTTCAAATAAGTGGAAAAGTTGATTTGTACTGAAGCTATTTTATTGAAGAGTATATAAAGCGTGATTTTATCAGGCCTCGATAAAATTTGCTTCATTTTCAATGGATGACAGCAAGGGCTTCACCAGAAGGGCAGGTGATTATCGTGTCGTGCTGTGAGCCTTCGCAAATCGGCAAAAAAGACTCACCGAACTTTCGCACTCAAGCGGTTGAGCGGCAAAAATAGGTCCGGCGGATCTACAGAAAGTTTTGGAGGGAATACCGCAGGTTTACGGCGACAGGGTACTCGCCTCATGGAACGGTAACGAGGACGCTGCCGTGTTCGAGCTTGACGATAAACGCTACGGGATATTGACGGTCGATTTCATAACGCCGGTTGTTGATGACCCGTTCACTTGGGGGCAGATTGCAGCGGCTAACTCACTGAGCGATGTGTTCGCTATGGGAGGAAGACCGGTTGTCGCGCTTAATGCCGTCTGTTTCCCGACTAAGTACCTTGAGCTTGACGTTCTGAAGTCGGTGCTTGAAGGCGGATTTGAACGAGTCAGAACAGCAGGTGCGTTTTTGGTCGGAGGCCACAGCGTTCAGGATGATGAACCCAAGTACGGACTCGTTGTTTACGGGGAGGCCGAGAAGTCAAAACTCTGGAGGACTTCGGGAGCGGTTGAGGGTGATGACCTGATACTCACCAAGCCGTTGGGAACAGGTATAGCCGTAACAGCGATTAAGGCCGAAATGATTGAAGACCCTTCGACAGCAATCGAAGCATCGGAGAGCATGAAGAAATTGAACATGATAGACTTACCCGATGATTTGCACAGTGCTGTACATGCCGGGACGGACGTAACAGGTTTCGGACTGGCAGGTCATCTGTCGGACATGCTCGGTCAGAATCTCAACTGTAATCTCAGGCTTGAGTCCCTTCCGTCAATCAAGGGCGTTAAGGAACTTGCCGATATGGGATTAGTCCCTGAAGGTGCTTACAGGAACATGGCCGCGTTTCAGGATAATGTTGATGTTGAGGGTGAGTTCGCACAGAGCGATATTGATATAATATATGATGCACAGACTTCGGGAGGTTTACTGCTGGCAGTTAGTCCCGAAAAATCATCCGAAGTTCTGAATCACATACGAAAGAAGGGATTTGACAGGGCAGAAATTATAGGCGCGTTCACGGAAGGTGCAGGCAGGATAGTTTTACGTAAGAAATGAAAAGAGGTTTTTATCATCATGAAGAAGTTTGTTGCAGTGTTGGCTGTGTTAATCGCAGTGTTGTCAGTGAGTTCAGCTTTTGCCGCAGGGGACGAGCTTTTCCAGACGGCATTGCTCCAGTCGTTGATGCAGGGTGAATATGACGGCGTTATAACCGTTAAGGAACTGAAAACTTACGGTGATACGGGTATCGGAACGTTTCAGGGTGTGAACGGTGAACTCATAATGCTTGACGGAAAAGTCTACCAGGCTTTGTGGGACGGAAGCGTGAAAATTGCTTCTGATGATGAGACTGTGCCGTTTGCAAACGTTACATTCTTTGACGCTGACGTTAAGAAAGAAGGAGTAACCGCTAAGGATATGAAAGCCCTTCAGGACATCATGACCTCAATAGCTAAGGAACACGGCATAAATCAGTTCTACATGGTCAAAGTCAGCGGTTTAATGCCGAACATACACGTCCGCAGTGAACTCGCACAGAATGAACCCTACAAGCCTTTGAACGATGCGCTCAAGACTGACCAGAGGGAATTTGAGTACAAGGACATCCGCGGAACATTAGTAGCTCTTTACTGCCCCAACTACATGAGAGGTCTCAACTCAGCAGGCTGGCACCTTCATTTCGTCTCTGACGACGGCACTAAGGGCGGCCATGTCCTGAATGTTGAAACTAAGGACTGCCTGCTCGCAATGGACGTAATCAGCGAATTTAACATGATCGTTCCTAACCGCAAAAGTTTCAACGATAAGGATTTATCCGTGAACATGCAGAAGGATATTGAAGCAGTAGAAGGCAGTTCAAACAAAGACAGGAAGGGAAAATAAACTATGGAAAAACACGAACTCGTTATCATCGGTGCGGGCCCGGCAGGAATGTCAGCGGCAATTTACGGGAGACGCGCATGACTTGACGTACTCGTTCTCGAAAGAGCTGCGACAGGCGGTCAGATTAACATCACTGACGAAATCGAAAATTATCCCGGCGTTGCTCACGCAACAGGCCCCGAAATCGGCGACATGCTCAAGAATCACGCGCTCAAATTCGGAACTGAGTTTCGCATGATCGACAACAGCAAAGTCGAACTCAGAGGCGACAAAAAAATCGTCATCACCAAAAAAGGCGGCGAAGAAAACGAAATCGAAGCCGAAGCTGTCATCGTTGCAACAGGCGCGCACTTCAAACGCTTAGGCTGTGAGGGCGAGGCTGAACACATCGGTCAGGGCGTAAGTTTCTGCGCTGTCTGCGATGGAGCATTCTTCGAGGACTTGGAGGTCGCCGTCGTCGGAGGAGGCAACACCGCTGTCGAAGAGGGCGGATACCTCACGAAGTTCGCGTCGAAAGTCTACATCATTCACAGACGCGATGAGTTCAGAGCCGACAGGGCAGCTATTGCTCAGGCACTCGCCAACCCGAAAATTGAGCCCGTCTACAACACAGTGGTCGAGAAAATCGAGGGCGACGGAATGGTCGAGAACCTCGTGCTCAAGAACGTCAGAACCGGTGAGGTCAGCAATCTCGCAGTATCAGGTGTGTTCATGTTCGTAGGCCAGGAACCTGATGATGACTGCGTGAGGGGACTCGTTAAGGCCGAAAAAGGCGGCTGGATAATCACCAATGACCACATGGAAACATCGGTTGAGGGAATTTTCGCGGCAGGCGACGTGAGAAGCAAATATTTACGTCAGGTCATCACTGCGGCTGCTGACGGTGCTGTTGCCGCAATGGCTGCAAGCTCGTACATCAATGAGCAGTTACACCTCCGCTCGACCCTGCTTGAACCTGATGAGGTCAAAGCGTTCTTCTATTCGAGCATTGACCAGTCTCAGGTGAAACTCTCGAACGCTGTCGAGAACTGCGCGAAAGCTAAGGGCGTTAAAGTCCCGATGATTGACGGTTACAGGAACGCCAGAATGACCGAGAAGCTCGGACTCGCTGAGAAAATGCCCGCTGTCGCTACGATAAAGAAAGGCGTTGTCGATAAGGTCGTAACCCTTTCGAGCGAGGCTGAAATCGAAAGCGCGTTGGCATAAAAATTTTTGGTGTCCTTAATGAGAAAGGGAAGCTGTGAATAAAATCCGGCTTCCCTTTTTTGAAGGTTAAAGGAGGATTGACAATGGAAAATTTATTACTCCGATTCCGTTATTGCCGACTGCCGCTATTGTTCCTGCGACGTGAGTCCCGTGATCATGTGCGTCCCCGTAAGCGGAAGTGTTATAACTTTCTTCGGACATTCCCACAAAATTCCTGCTGTACTGATGCGAAAAATTGTCCTTCAGGTCTTCATGATCGTAATCGACTCCCGAATCAAGCACAGCAACATAGACATCTTCAGAGCCTGTGCTGATGTTCCAGACTTCCGGCGCGTGTATGGCTTCCATTCCCCAGAGCCTGTAATATTCCGGGTCATTCGGGATTTTTTCATCGGCGCAGAGATGTCCTACCCAGTTCAGCGATGCCGCAATGACATTCGGATTCTGCCTGATTTCGCGGAGAAGATCATTCTCGTTCTTTGTGTCAGAATGCACGAGCATGAAAACATTTCCGCTCTGAGCCGAAAGCGCATCATATGTTCCCGCGATATTTGCGTTAATCGACTGCGTGAAACTCTGAACAGCTGAGAGACTCTGAATGCCTCCCGAAGAATTTGCCGAACTGAGTCTGAAGCCTGAATCATTCCGCAGCACAACAATTACATCACCGGGTACTGCGTCATAAGCGAATGAGGGAACAACAAGAAAAGACATGAAGAGGACAGCAACAAAAAATTTCTTCATGCAAAAAAAAACCTCCTGACTTAAGATTGAATCAGGAGGAATTATACCTTAAGCCAAAATTCTTGCGTAACGTTCAGAGCTTAACACTTCAAGCATAAATGAATAGGGCGACAAATTTCCGCTCTTTATCATCGCAAAGACTCTCGGCGACAATCCGCTGACTAATATAACTCCCTGCTCATTCATTGTTACAGGCTGCTGAGTGTTACGGCTGTCAACGTTCCAGAATACGACTTGCGGGAGCGTGTAGCCATTCTCAGCAAAAATTTTCTTGGCGTAATCGAAATTCGTCATGTCTGAGTCGTCTGTGCATGAGTCAAATTCCATGTCGGAAATTATGTAGAGTGATGAAGGCATTTCGGACTGAGGGATTTTGTGTTTCACGGCTGTGTTGAGTATGAGTTCAAAGACTGCCTGAATGTTTGTGTTTTCGGCCTCGTTGAATGACGCGCAATAATTCACCTTCTCGAAAATGTCCGAGCCTTTTACTTCGACAAGCTGAGGAGTCGCGGAAAAAGTTATGAAGTGATTGTGATATTCTCCCCTGCAATGTTCAGCAAAATATATCCCTAATGACACAGCAACGGCCACCGGGTAAACCGCATATCCTCCGTACATTGAGCCGGAACCGTCAACAACAGCAAGAGCATTTTCCCCCCGCGTGAAATCCTCAAGGGCATTCCACGTAGTATTGAGTGCTTTGCGTTCATCATCGTCAATCATTCCCCGCGTGAACACAGGCATGATTATGTCATAAGGCGCAAGAGTCCCCGTATTAAGCTGTGATTTTCCCTCCGCAACGTCATTGAGGAACGCAGAATATCTTTCACCGTCATTGCGTATAAAGGCTTGTCGGTATTTGAGCATGGCTTTTGACGGCTGATGTGAATAGTCGAACGTGTAATCTTTTGTCCGTAAATTGTTCTCGATGATTCGTAACTTTGCGCGTAAGTTCGTGAGTGTCTTGCGGTAATCTTTGAGACTGAGTCCGAGTCCTTTTGCGATTGTGATAGCTTTGCGGCGTGTTTCAGGTGATGAAGCGTTGACTGACGGAAGCCATTTAGCGAGGAGAGAAGGAGAGTCGGAATCAATGTCGGCTTTGAGCTGTGATGATATTGCGTCAAGTGCTGAAGACTCACAGAGAGTCCCGATGAGCGGTAAAAGGTCGTCAAATCGTCCGTATTCTGGAATGAGAGATATATTTTTGCTGACGGTTGACGGGGAATTTTGCGCGAGCCATTCGAGAATTATGCGGAAAGTTTTGCGTTCACCGAGTCCGGCTCTTATGTCGCGGGCGTAAAATGCTATCTTTGCGGCCATGTCGGAGTCTTCTGCAAAAGCTCTCATGAATCGCTGCCGTATTTCGTGAGGCTCTGAATTTCGTAATGCTCCGATTGTGCTGAAAAGGTCAAGGCAGTGTGAAAGTGTTGATTTGTGAGTCAGTGCAAGATTTTCTGTGAGGGTGTAGTTAGCTTCGTGTTTGAGTTCGTCAAGCATAATATTTCCTCCTGAGATAGAAACAAGGCGCGTAAACTTTAAGGATTAAGTTATAAGTTTGCTGTTTGCGCCTTTAGTATGTCAAAGCACATTTTCTCGTTGCTCTGCCGACTGAGCTAAAGTATCTTTCGACA
>CAJODC010000059.1 GCA_905233215.1 uncultured Synergistales bacterium | reverse complement strand
AACAAACAATCAACCCTCCGAAAAATCGGGGGGCGTTTTTTTGTCCTGACGGCCTGATATAATTTCAGTCAGCAAAATTTTCACACAAGAAGGTATCGACCATTAACAGCTCACATTACTTTGACGAAATAGTTGACATCATCGACAGACTCAGAGCCCCTGACGGCTGCCCTTGGGACAGAAAGCAGACACTCGAAACTCTCCGTACTTCCATCACCGAAGAAGCCTACGAACTCGCAGACGCTATCACAAAGCATGACATGCCCGAAATCCGTGAAGAAGCCGGAGACTTATTGCTTCAGGTCGTTTTCGTCGCCTCAATCGCTAAGGACTCAGGCGCTTTTGACATCAAGGACGTTGTGCGCACCGTCTGCGACAAACTCATTCGCCGACACCCTCACGTTTTCGGTAACGTCAAGGCCGATGACAGTGACGAAGTCCTCCGAAACTGGGAACGCATCAAGGCCGAAGAACGCCGTGAAAAACATGAAAGCACTTCAATCCTCGCCGGAATCCCTGACGGATTACCGCCCCTCTTGAAGGCAAACAGGATTCAAGGCAAGGTCAAGCATGTCGGTTTTGACTGGCCAAAAGGCGAGATAGCTCCGCTTTTCGAGAAACTTGACGAGGAAATTAACGAACTCAAAGAAGCAGCAAGCGAAAATAACCCTGACCACACAGCCGAAGAATTAGGCGATGTCCTCTTCATGACAGTGAATGTCGCTAGAAGACTCAATGTTGACCCTGACGCTGCGTTGAACATGGTGTGCGAAAAATTCAGGAAGAGATTTGGCATCATGGAACAGTTAGCTCAAAGCGAGGGCAAAAATATTTCTGATTACACTCTTGATGAGCTTGACGCTTTCTGGGACAAAGCGAAGGAAATTCTCAAGTCAAAATAAAACCCCCTGTAACAAGGGGGCTTTTCGTTTAGTTCAATGCTTTCTCGATTGCTTCTGAAACTTCTTGGGGTTTTGCCTGACCTTTTGTTTCTTTCATGACGAGGCCCTGAAGGAATTTCAGCTTCTTTCCCTTTTTGTCTTTACCCGATTTTATCTCGTCAATGACATCAGGATTGGCAGCGATTACTGACGCTATGACATCGGCTAGGGCGTTACCGGCGATTCCTCCTTCGGTTATTCCGAGAGCCTTCACAGCTTCGTCAATACCGCCGTTGTTGGCGCATATCCAGTCGAAAACTTCCTTGCCCTGAGTCGTTGAGAGTTTCTTTCCGTCAACCCTTGACACAATCCCGGCGAGTGTCTCAGGCTTCATGGTGAAATCGGAAATCTTCACGCCCTTCTCGTTGAGGACTCTAAGTACTTCAGTTCTCACCCAGTTGGCGGTTCTGACGGGATTCGCTCCTGCCTTCACGCAGTCCTCGAAGTAGTCGGCAAGATTCCTGTCATCGGTCAGAACGTCGGCGACTTCCTGAGAGACTCCCCAGTCCTTGACGTAACGATTCGCTCTGACATCGGGCATCTCCGGCATTGTAGCGGCTACTTTGTCGATCCATTCCTGATCGATGTACAGCGGAGGGAGATCGGGTTCAACGATGAACTTTCTGTAATTTTCCTTCACCCTTGACGATGAAGTTATCCCCTTAGCGTCATTCCAGTGTCTTGTCTCCTGAATGACCTCACCGCCCTGTAACATGATTTTCTTTTGACGGACAATCTCGTATTCGATCGCTCTTTCCAGTGCCTTAAATGAGTTCATGTTCTTGACTTCGACTTTATGACCCCATCTTCCGTCAGAGCATTTCATCGAAACGTTAGCGTCAAATCTCATCATGCCTTTCTCAAGTTCAACGTCTGACGCTCCCGAATAAATCACTCGTCTTCTCAGCGTCATTACGTATTCGACAGCTTCAGCCGATGATGAAACGTCAGGTTCAGAGACTATCTCGGCTAGAGGAGTGCCTGATCTGTTGTAGTCAACATATGATGTGTCGGCACCTTCGAGCCTTCCGTCTGATGCGCTGTGATGAAGGCTTCCTACATCTTCCTCAAGATGGAGGTGATGAACTCGGATTTTCTTCAAGTTACCGTCAGCGTCATGAACTTCAATGTAGCCTGATGTCGTTATGGGTAAATCACACTGGCTGATTTGATGGCCTTTGGGGAGATCGGGGTAGAAGTAAGATTTACGGAAGAATAACGATTTCGGACGTATTCCGCAGTTCAGAGCGAAACCGGCTCTCATTCCCTGTTCAACGACTCTGTGATTCATGTGAGGCAGTGTACCGGGAAGACCCATGCAGACAGGACAGATGTTAGTGTTGGCTGGAGCGTCTGTGTTTGTTGAACATGAGCAGAAAAGTTTTGAGTCGCTCTTGAGCCTTATGTGTATTTCGATTCCGATTACGGGCGTAAATGTAAGTTCGGCCATGATTATTTCACTCCTCCGTTCGCTATTCTCGGACTGCCTAAATGATTTTCGAGAATTATTCCTGTGTCAAGCAGTTCCGAATCGCTCCATCTTTTGCCGATTAACTGAAGTCCTACAGGAAGATTTCCGGCGTAACCCGTGAAGAATGACAATCCCGGAAGGCCTGCAAGATTCACCGGCAGTGTGTAAAGGTCAGCCTCGTAACCCTTCATTGCGTCATCGTCAACCTCTCCGACTTTGCCCGGCATTGACGGCGTAACGGGCTGAAGTATGTAATCAGTCTCACCGAATGCCCTCGTGAACTCCTGAGCTATGAGCGTTCTGACCTTTGTTGCTGCTACGTAGTACTCCTCGCATCTTGTCGGCTCTGTCAGACATGTACCGGCTATGATTCTTGCTTTTACTTCTGCGCCGAAACCGTGAGAACGTACACGCTCAAACATTTCTTTTATGCCTCTAGCGTCTTTGACAGTGTAACCGAGTCTAACGCCGTCATAACGTTCAAGATTCGTGTGAGCCTCACTCATTGCGAGAGCGTAGTAACAGGCGACGGCATATTTTGATACGACAGGGAGCGACACTTCGGTGATGACAGCTCCCTCGTCCTCAAGAATTTTCGCTGTCCTCTTCATTGCGTCCGCTATGGGAGCGTCAAGAGTGAAGTCGGCAAATTCTTTGACGAGTGCGACCTTTTTGCCTTTGACGCTTGCTTTCTCGTTGTAACTGAAATCGTGGGGCCTGTCGCTGAAACTTGATGAGTCCATGTTGTCATGGCCTGAGATTACCGACATGACAAGCTGTAAATCTCTCACAGTTCTTGCGAACGGGCCGATCTGATCCAGTGATGAGCCGTAAGAGATGAGGCCGTAACGGCTGACCATTCCGTATGTCGGTTTCAGTCCGTAGACACCGCAGAATGACGCTGGCTGACGGATTGAGCCGCCTGTGTCGCTTCCGAGTGAGAACGGGACGTAACCTGCGCTGACTGCTGCTGCGCTTCCGCCTGATGAGCCTCCGGGAACGAGTGATGTATCGTTGGGATTCATCGTTGGGCCGAACGCTGAGTTGCCGCAGGTGTTGCCCATTGCGAACTCGTCCATGTTGGCCTTGCCCATGAGGATTGACCCGGCATCTTTGAGCTTTGACCATGCTGTAGCGTCATAGGGCGGTCTCCAGTTCCCTAAAATCTTGCTGGCTGCTGTTGTCCGTAAACCTTTGGTGCAGAGATTATCTTTTATGACCGTAGGGATTCCGGCTAACGCTCCATTCTCGTTGAACGTCGGCATTGTGTCATCAGTTCGTGTGATTAGGGCGTGAATGCTGGGTTCGCAGGCATCAATTCTTTTTTTGCAGGACTCAAAAATTTCTGAGGCTGAGAATTTTTTTGCCTTCAATCCTTCAGTCATCATCAATAAATTTAGCTCGTAAAGTTCCATGATTATTCCTCCATTATGCGCGGGACTTTGAAGTATGAGCCGTCAACGTGTTCGCTCTCATGCAATATAGCTTCGTTGTCGGCGAAGGGGATTACTTTGTCTTCACGCAGGGGGCATTCTATAGCCTCTGCAAAGCTGAAGGGTTCTACGTCCTTGAGGTCTAATTCCTTGAAGCACTGGAGAGCGTCAAGAAAGTTGTTGATGTACTTGACTGCTCCGGCTAGTTCCTGCTCGGTGAGCATCAAGCGCGATTCCAATGCGATTTCGTTGACTTCTTCGCTGGTTAAGTACACCTGATTTTATCTCCTTTTGTGATTATGAATTTTTCCGCGAGTATTATATCAGCACGTTTTTACGCCCTAAGAGGTAATCAACATACTGTCTCGCAGCTCTTCCCGTCATTCCTCCGTGCCTGATCTCCCATCTGTCAGCACCTGCAATCAATTCATCGTCAACAGCAAGTCCAGCGTTCCCGGCAAGTGTCCTGACGATTTCGTGATAAGTCTCACGTCTTGGACTCGAATAATTCAGGGCGATTCCGAATCTTGACGAGAGCGACAATTTTTCTTCGACTGTGTCTGACCTGTGAATGTCTCCGTTGTGTTCCATGTCGTCTCGATCCTTCCAGACTTCACGGACAATGTGACGGCGGTTTGATGTCGCGTAAATCAAAACGTTCTCCGGCCTCATCTCTATTCCGCCCTCGATTATCGCCTTGAGATATTTGTAGTCGCTCTCATTCTCCTCAAACGATAAATCATCAATGAACAGTATAAACTTGTAGTTCCTGCGCCTCAATCTGTCCGTTATGCTCTGAATGTCCCTGAATTGATGTTTGTACACCTCAATAACTCTCAGGCCGTCAGCAAAATATTCATTCAACAAAGCCTTAACGCTCGTTGACTTTCCAGTACCGCCGTCGCCGTAAAGCAGTACATTATTCGCAGGTCTCCCCGAAATGAACGCTTCAGTATTCGCTCTGAGTTCGGCCTTCTGTGCCTCATAGCCCACAAGATCATCAAGCCTCACATCGCCGACATTCTCATTCAACAAAGGCACGAAAACACCGTGATTCTTGTACCAGCTTGTTACAATGTCATAGATTTTTTTTGACGAATGACACTCGGCGATTGCCTTGCTGATTTCACAGACGGGCGAATTTTGGCGGTCATCTCCGATAAAATTGTCGATGTAGTGTATGTATTCGTTGTCCAGCGCAAACAGTCTCATGAATGCCTCGAAATCATGCAAGGCTATTTCACGCAATGAACCTTGAGGGGCTTCACGTCTTTCACAGGAGAGAGTGAAGAAATTTTCGTTGCTCAGAATAAAATGTGTCAAATAATTCTGCCAAACGTTTCCCGAAGCGTAATTATCCTTGAATGCGTCATTGATGAGTTCATGAAACAGTATATAAATTTCCAGAGTGTCATCACTGCTGAACGCTGTACTGAGTCTGACTATCATACTGTCTGCGGGCGCGTCATAGGCAAGTAAAACACACATAATATCACCTAATCCCTATCCTTGATTCTTATTTCACCGAGCCAGTAATAACCCCAAGCCTTTGCCTGCTGCGCCAATATCGGCATGTCTTGAGCGTACCACTTGAAACCCGTCTGTCTCGAAAGCCTCATCAGCTTGCTGTAATTCCTAATTATGACCCTTCTCGCCGAACGTATATCGCCTGCGTTCAACTGATGCCATGATGAGCCTGTCCAAACGTAAATCACTTTCGGCCGAGTCCCCTGCCATGCTGCCGGAGTGTTGAAATCGCTCAACACCGCCATTCTGTCGACAGTAGCCTTCCAGTTGCCGATGGCCATGAATGCAGGGTTAAACGTCCAGTCAGGAATATATGTCGAGTATTTTTCGCCCTGAGACATCTGGTTACGTGTAAAACCTTTCTGTCTCACCGTCATGACTTCAGCGTTCGGGAGTTTCCTAAGTTCCGAAATCTGTACATCGCTGATCCATTTCGTTATCCCTGCCGTTGACGGGACGATTGAGCCGACAACATAATTCGTCGGAACAAGATTGGGCCCTTCGGCTGTACCGTATACCCACATTCCGTCAGAATTTTTGTGTACAGGGTAGCCGTCAAGTGTTATGTACCAGTCTGGCGGCATGTTGTAGGGTCTGTAGACGTAGAAAGTCATTCCAGCGTAAGGCGACTGAGGCACTAAAAGAGGCTCGGTGATGTAGCGTTTCGCTTGAGCCTGCCCGGTCAGCAAAAGAAGCGCGAACATCACAGTAACAAAACGTTTCATCAATAATACTCCCTTCCCAAGAAAATTTGACCAATCCATTCATAGCCCCACATGGCCGTGTATTGTGCCAGAACGAATGTGTCATCATCGGTCCAGTGAAGGCGGTTGACTTTGTTTTTGCTGACAGTGAGATCATAGAGTTCACGCCTCAGAGTGTTTCGTGCCGCTGCTCCCGGCGAACGTGAAGAGATCTGCAGCCACTTGAGACCGTTCCAGATGTAGATTACTTCTGGAAAATCTCCCTTCCACGCTACCGGCATTTTTGGACGTGAGAGAACTCCTATTTTGTTTACGCTCTTCTGCCACTTGCTGACGGCCATGAAATTTGAGTTTTGAGTCCAGTCCGAAGCGTTCGGCGTTAGAGACGGCAGAGCAGGAAGATAAACGAGTCTGTCAGCTTTCGACTCAGGTCTTATGGTTTTTGCTGACGGAGGATCAATGACTCTGTTGCTTCCCAAAATCGGAGCGACTGATGAAATTTTAGTGTCATAAGGTTTCAACCTGACGACATAAGGCAGGACAGAGCCGACAACATAGCCCGTCTTCGTTACGCCGCCTTTTTCGGCACTGCCGTAGCACCAGACTCCTTCAGAGTTCTTGTAGACCAAGTAGCCGTCAAAAGTAACGTAGAAATCTCTGGGAACGTTCACGGGCTTGTACACGTAAAAATTCATGGAATGGTAAGCAGGCTGTGTAACCCTGATTGTTTTCTCGGCTGAATGAGCCGGGAATTGTAACAGTGTCAAAAGAATGAGAGCCGCAAGAATTTTCCTCATCATGAATCACCTCTGGCCTACTGGCGGAATTGGCTTGTCAGAAATCGTGCCGGGATCGGGCGCATATTGTCCCACCGGCGGCATGTACTCGCTTTCCCTGCGTGCTGGCTGAGTCTGTTCGGGCTTTGGCTCAACGACAGGCGGAGGAGTCGGAGTCGGCTTCGGCTTCGGTGTCTGCTGTTGGCGCGGCTGAGTCGGTGCCGGAGTCTGACGGCGTTGAGTCTGCTTCGGCTGAACATCGCGTGAGACCGTGCGCCTTTGCGGTTGAGACTTGCGAGTCGGTTTTGACGGAGCTTTAGCCGCTGGCGTTGACTTCTTCGCCGGTTTTTGGGACTGTCTAACTACACGGCTTGCGGGAACTGTCGACTGACGCTTATCGGGCGTTGACGGCTTTGCCTGAATCGCTTTCTTCTGAGGCTGCTGCTGCTGCGGTGGTGGCGTAACCTTCTGTCCCGGCTCTGGGGGATTATACAGAGGTTTGTCGACACGGAAGAATATTCTGTCCCTGTTCTCGATGATCTGGCCTGACTCCGGCTCATCGGGATAAGTGCGAATCTCCCTGTATATCATGCTCTCGTCAGCAAGAACCGCTCCAGCTTCGGGCGGATTGTAGACAGGAGTCTGGCCGTCAAAAGTCTGCAACTCTTCAGGTGCTGGCGGAACGTAGACGACTGGATTCCACTCATCACCGCCGAGAGGGTCAGCACCGGGTTCCGGCGGAGTGTAGACCGGGACTTTCGGCATCTCGGGATCATTGGGGGCGTTAGGGATTCTTGAGACATTGAGCGGAACTGAAGCAGTCTCAACAGGATAGACTCTCGCCGGTCGTTTCGGGTCCCATAACGGAGTCTTCTCAGGGTCATCAGGGTAAAACACAACCCTCGACAAAGGCTCAAAGGCCGGGTCAATCGTTACGGCCTTGCTGTAAAAGAATTGAGCCTGATAGAAACCGCCGGTCTTCTCATGATAGACACCGTACCAGTACCAAACATTCGGGTCATTCCTGTTTTCCTGAATCGCTTTCAGGAGGTAGGGCTTTGCCTGTTCGTATCTGTCCTGTTGTAACAGCTCAATTCCTGTCTGAAGCGATGATTTTCGGACGGGAGCGGACTTTTTCGCAGGAGCCTTCTTCGGTGTCTTACGAGTCGACTTTTTCGGAGCTGGCTTCTTCGCAGGTGCTTTCTTCGCTGGAGCCGGTTTCGGTGTCGGCTTAGGCTCTGGAGTCTGTTCGGGCTGTGGCTGTGGCGGATAAGGGTAATACGGCACGCTGTCATCATCAGGAACAGCAGCACAGAGCGTCAAAGCCATGACAACAAAAATTATGATTCTCTTCATGTCAATCTCACTTCCTCGTTATTCCTGTTCTCTTTATCACTATGTCTTTCAGTGTTACAGGCTCTTTCCTGTTGTCCCGTATCACTCTCACTATTGCGTTGTCCTCGTAAACTTTTATGACTTTCACTTTTCCGATGACTTTCGGAAGAACTACAACAGGATTCTCAGGTACAACCGTAACATAAGTGTCAGCCCTCACAACGTCAAGAACTTCTCCCACTCTCACACCGTCAAGCGCACCGTTAGCATACTTTCCGAGTGAAATAATGTAGTCTCGTCTGTGTCGTTTCGAGTCCGCTGTCGGAGCGAGTATTCTCCCGATTGTAACGTATGTGTCCTGAAAAGTATCTTGCCCCGTCAACGCTGCTGTAGGCTCGTTGCTTCTGATGACGTTGCGGATCTGTTCGAGAGATTGACGTTGAGCCGCTCCGATTGCGTTCTTGATTGACTGCCAGTAGGCCGTGCCTTTGAACTGATCCCATGTAGGACGACTCATTTCTTGTCCCTTGTACTTGGAGTTAGTCAGGCCGAAGAAATCTATTCCATTCTCGAACGGTATTCCCAATCCTGCAACGGCTGCGTCAAACCAGAATATATCCTCGTCAGAGTCAAGCGTGAATCTCGCGCTCTTTCCTCGAACGTTTCGGACTGCGATTTCTTTCACCTTCGCTCGGTCAAACACTCTGATTCTCACAAGCACCCTTCCTGATGTTGACGTGCCTATAACGTGCTTGTCCTTCATGATTGCTGAGTAGAGTTCAAGCTGTACGGCCATGTCATCGCCTCGCCTTGAGCCCGATAACCATCTGTTCATCGCTGCCTCGTCAAGAACACGAGCGTCAATAAGCGGTGAAGTCTTGTACAGTGAAGCAAGATAATCGCTCATCTTCTGCTCAAGAACGTTATACGGATAATACTTGCTCTCCCAAACTTCAAGCTCAGTAGAATTTATCGTAGGGAATATCACGACAGAGAGCCTTCTCTGTTGTTCAGCGTGAGCAGTCCCAAAAGCAAGCACGAAAATAACCGCTAAAATAATCTTCTTCATCATTTCTCGATAAGTCCTGCGAATCCTTTGACATAAGGCTTGATGCTCTCATACCACTGACTGAATTGTTTTGCCCACAAGAGGCGTGTTATCGTGAAAAATTCGTTTGTGCTTGAGCCTCCCATTGTGTCATCGCTCATGGCTTGCTTGAACTTTTCTGACGGAATCTTTATCAGCATGTCGCCTCTGTGCCTTGCCGTCTGCATTCTAGGGTTACAGCCGAACGCCGTTATTCCAGCGTCTTCATTCTCGTAGAACGTAACACGATAGGGAACATCGCCGAGCGTCCCTGTGTTGAAATCGATTCTCCTCGTCCTGTTGAAACCTTCATCGCTCAATGTCTTCTCGCTGTCATCAACGTAACTGACTTTCACATCGTCTATCGTGTACATGTGCCGAATGTAGGCCGTAAGTTTGTGGCCAAGTCCAACTAAATCGGGGTCATGAATGGACAATTTCTTGACGGGATTCTTCATGACTGTTACGTTGGGATTGAGATTCTTTGGCTTTTCACCGGCTGTCCAGAAAGCATCGGCTGTTTTCGTTCCGTCTGAACCGCAGTACGAGAAGCCCAGCATCATCGCCGCTGCCGTGACTCTGATTGTGTTGTGCCAGCGGTTTGGGTTTACGCTCTTCAACATGTCGACGACTCCCAGCTTGAACAGTCCTTCAGTCGATCTCATCTGGAGACTGTTTATCTTGAGCCTCTCTTCGGTAACAAGCTCTGACTCTTCCAGTGTCATCGGGAAGAACGGCCTGAAGTAACCCGTGTTTCTGTCGCCGTCCGAACAGTCAGCAACCCAGAGCGAAGAGCGTCTGTCGTCCGTAAGCATTGCGAAATCTGATTTGCTTGTGGCGAGTTCGGGACGATGGATCGCTTTTTCGAGATCGATTACCAGCTTGAAGTACTTGACTTTGAAGTTGGTACGCGAAAAATATTCCGTGAGAATTTTGTTGACAGCCGGTTCAAAATCCTTGACGCTGTATGTTAATGTCTCGGCCTGAGACTTGCCGCTGATTGAAAGTGTACGGCTTCGTTTTTCGACCCATGCTATATGAATGAGCTTACGGGAATTTTTAGCCTTGTTGAGTATAGAGAGTCTCGGAGTTTTGCCCCGTGTCCAAATCTGGAGCGCAAGGTTAGAATCAATATCGCAGGAACTGATAATTTTTCCCTCTTCTTCCATGCCAGAAATTTCTCCTTTTGATTAAAATATTTTGATGAAATTATAGCGCAATCAAATTTAGTAGTATTATGTATTGTGATTGATATGGAAAATTTTGTAGAATACATCATCATAACGAAGGAGGTGCAGTATTTTGAGAGCAAAAATATTTTCAGCGTTAATACTCGCTGTCATTCTGTGTTCGGCCGTCAGTGCGGCTTCTGTTCCTTCCGTTACCATGCTGTCAACGAAGACCTGCCCGGCATGTGAACAAATGGAAAGCGTGTTGAAGGAATTAAACAGCAAGTACAAAGGCAGAGTGTCAACCGTTCACATTTATCTTGAGGACAAGCCCGAACTGGCAAAACAATACAATGTACGTTACGTTCCTATGCTGATATTCAAGGACGCTTCCGGCAAAGAAGCAGCCAGAGAAGTAGGTTACAGATCAGTTGATGAAGTGATGAAGATTTTTGCTAAAGCTGGCGTTAAAATCTAGCGTACAAAATCACTCGTTTTTTCATGTAACACATAAAACTTTCTTTTGAAATTCCGGGACTCTCTCGATTTTTCGAGGAGTTCCGGTTTTTTATCACTGCAAGTTCGCTTCTTCGGTCTTGATTTCCCAGTGGATTAAGAAAGTCAACGCCCCTCGAAGAACGATTATAGCTCCTAGTATGGCAAGCTCTGACCATTCACGGACTATTACAGTTCTGAGAACCTCACCGCCTAACTTGAACTCAAGCGAGAGAGCTATGCCTTTTGCGAGCGTCAGCCTAACGTGAGGATCACGAGAGAGTATCCCCCAAATTGATTTCACAGCCGTAGTTAGCAAAATCACAACGCCGACACATTCCATCAATAATATTCCGTACTGTACTGTTAGCTGAAAATAGGTCTCAATTTGATGTAATACGTTCACTTTGAAGTCTGCTACGTAAAAAGTGTAATTTTGTGTTATTAGACACTTCTTCGATTATTCCTCGTTCAACCTGTCCCCTTTCGCTAATCTACTCAGGCTTATCTGACAGTCCAGAGGCTTAACTTCCCGCCTAGCCAGCGGTACGATATTTCATACAGCTTCTCAAATTTAATGCGGCGTTATAATCCCGGTCAATC
>CAJODC010000058.1 GCA_905233215.1 uncultured Synergistales bacterium | reverse complement strand
CAGTTCTCGGAGGAATGAACGGGCCTTTGGCGTTGACGCTGTCGCTCATGGCCTGCCTTGCTGTCGGTTGTGTATGCGGAGCGTTGAATGGCTTTTTATGCACAAGGTTCAAAGAATTGTTCTCGATGATTATCACTCTTGCCACTCAATTATTTTTCAGGGGCTTCAGCTATTTAATCATCGGCGGAGACACATTGACATTCAAAGACCCTACATTCCGTTCACTTTCGGCACTGAATAAACTTGTCGATGTCGCCGGAGTGAAAGTGCCAATATCATTGCCAGTGTTCTTAGCGTTTGCGATAATATTTTTTGTGTGGCTTCACATGACGGGCAACGGCCGAAAAATTTTCGCAATCGGCACAAACAGGTCAGCAACGTATTACTCAGGCGTTCAGACCGACAAAATAAAATTCTGGTGCTTCGTAATCGCCGGATTGATGAGCGCGGTAACGGGAATTTTCTTTGTCGGCAACTCTTCATCAAGCGTGAAGGCTGACATAATGGACGGCTACCACATGTACGCAATCGCAGCGGCTGTACTCGGAGGATTTTCGACAGACGGCGGAAAAGGAAGCGTAATCGGCGCGGCAATATCGCTTGTGATTTTCGGAGTCGTGAAGTTTGGACTTGGTACACTGTTCGGATTTGCTGACAGTGCGGTTAACCTTTCAGTCGGAGTAATATTGATACTCAGCGTTTTGCTTCCTAATTTGATTGAGGATTGGCAGAACGCAAGGAGAGTAGCAAAAAGACGGGCAGAAACAGCATCTGCTCATCAATAATATTTAGGAGGTAGCAACATGAAAAAAGTATTAGCGTTATTGTTGGTGTTGTCATTGGTTTTCACGGTGTCGGCGTTCGCAGAGGACAAGCCCGCAAAGGGAATCACGATCGGCGTTGTCTACAAGCAGTCGGGAAATCCTTACTTTCAAGCAGGAGTAGCAGGTTTCCAGAAGGCAGCAGATGAACTCGGCTTCACGTTCATGCATGACGGCCCCGATGACGGAAGCTCTGACGGACAGATTCGAATCGTTGAGAACTACATCGCTCAGGGCGTTGACGTTCTCTGCATCTCGGCGAATGACCCTGCATCGCTCGTTGACGTGTGCAATGAAGCACGCGAGGCAGGAATCAAAGTTGTAACTTGGGACGCTCCCGTTGACCCTGAAGGCAGGGACCTTGATGTTGAACCGGCAAGCGCGAAAGTTATCGCTCTGACTCAGCTCGACTCAATGGTGAAGTCAATCGGCGGTGAAGGACAGATCGCTATTCTCTCGGCAATGGCCACAGCTCCTAACCAGAATCTCTGGATTTCCTTCATGGAAGAAGCCCTCAAGAGCGGTGATCCCAAGTATGCGAAGATTGATTTTGTCGGAGTCGTTTACGGCGATGACGAGTACACAAAGTCATTCAACGAGACACAGGCTCTCCTCGAAAAATATCCTAACCTGAAAGGCATCATCGTTCCCACAACAGTAGGCGCGCCCGCTGTGAGCAAGTGCATCATGGACGCGAAACGCAGCGTCAAAGTTACAGGACTCACGCTTGCTTCAGACATGAAAGAATTTATCAACAAGGGCATTGCTGACGAGAC
The DNA here is from genome assembly GCA_905233215.1 of uncultured Synergistales bacterium. Lineage (GTDB taxonomy): Bacteria > Synergistota > Synergistia > Synergistales > Aminobacteriaceae > JAFUXM01. The sequence goes on along the minus strand of CAJODC010000058.1, from coordinate 5,217 downwards.
ATTCTTGTGGAATCCCACTGAGCTGGGCTACGCTGCTTCATACGCTGCCGTTGCGTTCGTGAAAGGCACTCTCACAGGCAAAGAAGGCGAGACATTCGAGGCCGGTTCACTCGGTACTCTGAAAGTCGAGAAGGCTGCGGACGGCGGAACAATCAGCTTCTTGAACAAACTCAACGTCTTCAACAACGAGACAGTTGACGCTTGGATCAACATTCTGTAACAAAAAACACAACCCCGTGAGAAAATCGCGGGGTTTTTCCTTCACTCCAGAAGCTCCGAAAGAATCCTAACTCCCTCCATCGCGTCTTTTGCGTAGAAATCAGCTCCGGCATAACTCGCAAGTTCAGGAGTCAAAACCGCTCCGCCAGCAATCACTTTGACGTTCGGACACGATGCTTTGAGCTTGGCGATTGTCTCCTTCATGCTTGCCACTGTCGTTGTCATCAGTGCGCTCAATCCCACGACATTAACGCCTCTTGATGTTACGGCCTCAACAATCTTTTCGGGCGCAACGTCCTTCCCTAAGTCGATAACGTCAAAATTGTAGTTCTCGAAAATCGTTCGCACTATGTTTTTACCGATGTCGTGAACATCTCCGTACACTGTCGCCAATATCACAGGGCCTTTCGCTTTTCCTGACGACTCGGTTTTGTCCATGTTAAGCGATAAAACCTCAAACGCTGATTTTGCCGCTTCTGCTGACTTTATGAGCTGTGGAAGAAATAATTTCCCGGCCTCGTAGCTTTTCCCTACACTGTCAAGAGCAGGAACTATGTTATTCTCGATTATGTCAAGAGGTTTTGTTGACTGCAGCAATTCTCTCGTCATCGCTGCTGACTCGTCCTTTAGTCCTCGAATTATCGCAGTGTTGAGGTCATTAACGGCTGACTGGGACGGAGGGGTTGCGCTTTTTGTTGCGACTGATGACAAACTCACTGGGTTAGCCTCACAGTAAGCTATGTAGTCCTGCATCTCCTGTTCACCGCCTGAAAGCAGGTTCCACGCAAAGAGAGTCTCTTTCAGGTCAACATCTCCCGGATTGATTATCGCTCCGTCAAGTCCGCTCATTATCGCAGCCATCATCATTGTACGATTCACCAACGGCCTTCGAGGCAGTCCGAATGATACGTTGCTCAGTCCCAAAATCGTTTTCACCCCCAATTCATCGCTCACCTTGCGAATCGCTTTGAGGGTCTCGGGAACTAATCTCTGTTGAGCCGATGCCGTCAGTGTCAGACAGTCTATCAACAAATTTCTTCGAGGTATGCCAATCGACTCGGCTGTCTCAACAATCATCTTCGCTATTCTGAATCTCTCTTCGGCCGACTCTGGAATGCCCTTGTCATCAAGCGTCAATCCCAAAACGCAGGCACCGTATTTTTTTGCTACCGGTAAAACAGTCTCAAGGCTCGATGACTTTCCGTTGACAGAGTTGAGAATGGGCTTGCCGTTGTAGACTCTTGCTGCTGACTCGAGTGCTTTTGCGTTGGAACTGTCGATCTGAATCGGTAAGTTCACGACTCCCTGAATCTCAATGAGAGCATTCGTCAGCACTTCAGGCTCATCAATGTCAGGCAGTCCGGCGTTCAGGTCAAGAATATCCGCGCCCTGTTCCTGTTGCTTGACGGCCTCGCGCATCAGATAGCCCATGTCGTTTTCACGCAGTGCCTTCTGTAACGTCTTCTTCCCTGTAGGGTTGAGACGTTCACCGATTACGATGAATTTTTTGCCGAACGTTACTATTTTTGACTGTGAACTTACCAGAGTCTCATCGCTGGCTTTTCGTGCAACAGCGTGATCGAGTCTTCCTGTTACTGAACGCTTCATCATCTCGATGTGTTGAGGAGTTGTACCGCAGCAGCCTCCGAGAATATTCACGCCGAAGTCAGCGAACTTCACCGAAATTTCAGCGAACTCACCGGGCGTTACGTCATAGCGAGACACTCCATCTCTCATCACGGGCAGTCCTGCGTTAGGCTGAACCATCACGGGAATGTGTGAACATCGGCATAATCTCTCAACAATCGGCACTAACTGCGCCGGGCCTAATGAACAGTTCACGCCGAGAGCATCAATTCCGAGTCCCTCAAGAGTCGCCGTCATTGTCTCGACACTAGCCCCGAAAAATGTTCGCCCAGATTCCTCAAAACTCATCGTAGCGAAAATCGGCAAGTCAGAATTTTCTCGTGCTGCAATCACGGCGGCTTTGAGTTCATACAAGTCCGTGAAAGTCTCAAGCAGTATCACATCAGCGAGTCCCTTCCCTGCTACGACCATTTCTGCTACAGCGTCATAAACTTCATCGAAAGAAGCATCGCCTGACGGGTACATAACTCGCCCTGTCGCTCCGATGTCAAGAACTGCGAGAGCCTCCGTGCCTTCTGTAACCTGACGTGCCAAAGCGAGTCCGGCTGTTACTATCTCGTTCACTGTATGGCCTGAACCTGAGAGTTTGAATTTGTTTGCACCGAATGTGTTTGCGGTGATGAAGTCTGCTCCTGCTGATAGATATTCCCTGTGTATTGAGCGTATCATTTCGGGGTTAGTGAGGTTGAGAAGTTCGGGAACTTGTCGGAGTTTCAGTCCTCTTGACTGTAACATTGTACCCATTGCGCCGTCAAAGAAATATATTTTTCTGCGGTCTAATCTGAACACGTTGTGAATAATCCTCCTGTCAATAATAGCGTATAGTGTTATTATATCGTTGACCAAAAATCAAAACTGAGAGGAGTCATTCATGTGGAAAAGAAATTCAAGAGAATAGGCGTACTCACATCAGGCGGAGACGCTCCGGGAATGAACGCGGCGATACGTTCAGTGGCAAAATCAGCGATGCACTTCGGGATTGACTGTATCGGAATCAGAAGAGGCTGGCAGGGTCTCATCAACTGCGATTTCGTTCGTCTTGACGGCCATGCTGTAACTCACATTCTCGGCAGCGGCGGAACGATTCTCTACACTGCGAGAAGCGAGGAGTTCATGACCGAGAAAGGCCGTGAAAAAGCTGTAGGCACGTGCAAAGTACTCGGCCTTGACGGTATTGTTGCTATCGGCGGTGACGGAACGTTCAGAGGAGCGTTGGAACTCTCCAGACTCGGAATCGCAGTCATGGGAATCCCGGCGACTATCGACAATGACATAGGCTGCTCAAACTACACGATCGGATTCGACTCGGCCTGCAACACCGCTATCGAGTGCATCGACAAGTTACGCGACACGATGCAGAGCCACGAACGATGCTCAGTCGTTGAAGTCATGGGAAGACACGCAGGTTTCTTGGCACTCTACGTCGGACTTGCTACGGGAGCAACATCAGTGTTGATTCCTGAACGTGAGGTGAATTTTGAGGAGGACGTTGTGAAGAGAATCCAGAACGCAAGAATCGCAGGCTCAACGAACTTCACAATCATCGTTGCTGAAGGAGCAGGGAGCGCAATCGACATCGGCCAGAGAATACACGAGGCACTCGGACTTGATCCGCGTGTTACAGTTCTCGGACACATTCAAAGGGGAGGCGCACCGACAGGACGAGACAGAGAGACAGCGACTCGAATGGGCTATCACGCCGTCAAGGCTTTCGCTGAAGGGAGATCGGGGAGCGTCATCTGCACTCAGGCAGGAAGCATCACGGAAATTCCGATCGAGGAAGCATTAGAGATGAAGAAACACCTTCCGATGATACGCTACGAAATCATGCAGGCAACTTCCGCGCCCGGCATGGCTCTGTAACAGTACACAAAAAAAATCCCCTCGACTCTAATCGGGGGGATTCGTTATTCTTCCTGCTACTTAAGCTCCGAGAAGTACTTGATTGTTCTGACCATCTGGCTGGTGTAGCTGTTCTCGTTGTCGTACCATGATACAACCTGCACCTGATAGGTATCGTCATCAAGCTTTATCACCATTGTCTGATTCGCATCAAACAATGAGCCGTAGGTCATGCCGATAACGTCTGACGAAACGAGCTTCTCGGTCGTGTAACCGAATGACTCTGAACTCTGCGCCTTCATCGCTGCGTTGACGGCTTCTTTCGTTACGTCTTTGCCCTTCACGACTGCCACGAGGATTGTTGTTGAACCTGTCGGTACGGGTACGCGCTGTGCTGAACCGATGAGTTTTCCGTTAAGCGAGGGGATAACGAGTCCGATTGCCTTCGCCGCTCCTGTCGAATTGGGAACGATGTTGGCCGCTCCGGCTCTTGCTCTCTGGAGGTCGCCTTTGCGGTGAGGTCCGTCAAGAATCATCTGGTCGCCCGTGTAAGCGTGTACTGTCGTCATGATTCCGCTCTGAATCGGGAAAGCGTCATTCAGTGCCTTCGTCATGGGAGCGAGGCAGTTAGTCGTACAGCTTGCGGCTGAAATGATTGTGTCTTCAGCCTTGAGGGTCTTGTGGTTTACGTTGTATACGATCGTGGGAAGGTCATTGCCGGCAGGAGCTGAGATGACTACTTTACGAGCTCCGGCATCAATATGAGCCTGAGCCTTTGCCTTTGACGTGTAGAAGCCTGTGCATTCAAGAACGACATCAACGTTAAGTGCCTTCCACGGAAGATTGGCGGCTTTGGGTTCGGCGTAAATCGTGATTTCTTTGCCGTCTACTGTGATTGAGCCGGGTACTTTCACTGTCTTTCCGTCTTCCTCGAAAACGGGCTCTTTGCTTTCTACTGTGTGCTTGTTCTCGCCGATAACTCCGCAGTAACCTTTCTGGGCGGTGTCATACTTGAGAAGGTGAGCGAGCATTGCGGGGCTTGTCAAATCGTTGATTGCGACCACTTCATATCCTTCGGCCCCGAACATCTGACGGAAAGCGAGTCTTCCGATTCTTCCGAAGCCGTTAATTGCAACTCTTACAGCCATGATAAATATTCCTCCTGTTAATGCGATTGCCAGTATTATACAACAAGAACGAAAAAAAACCCGGCGTTTTGCACCGGGTCTTTTGTGGGTTGAAGTATGTGTGTGAGAAAATTTCTGCCGTTAGCCGTTGAGGAGGCTCAATACTGACTGAGGCAGCTGGTTGGCCTGAGCGAGCATTGAAGTACCGCTCTGGTTGAGAATCTGGAGCTTGACGAACTCCATCATTGTTGCGGCCATGTCTGCGTCTCTGATTCTGGACTCAGCCGCTGTCAGGTTGGTCATTGTCGTGGTCAGGTTCTCGCTTGTGTATTCGAGTGCGTTCTGATACGCTCCGATCTTGGCACGCTGTGATGACACCTTG
>CAJODC010000057.1 GCA_905233215.1 uncultured Synergistales bacterium | reverse complement strand
ACCGTTCAATCAGAATCTTCAATCATCACAGCGTCAATCGTCAGCAAGTTCAACTCAAAAGGCGGACGCATTCTCGATATGTGTTCGGGAAGAGGCGTTAAATCGGCGCAATTCTTGCAGGAATGCCCGTCATCATTCTGTGAATGCTGGGAAATCTCCGAACCTCGTTCAAAAAGCGCAGAACGTGAACTCGAAAGACTCGCCGTAAATGAGCGTGCAGTCATGAAGACCGGGAACGCTCTTTCTCTTACGCCTGATGAAGTGCCTGACTTCGTTGTTCTTGACGCTCCATGCTCATGCTCAGGAACGTGGAACAGAAAGCCGGAGTCAAAATGGCGTTTGACGTGGGAGAAGTTCGACACTATCGTTGCGACTCAGAAAAAGTTACTCGAACGTGCCGTTGAACTCTGCAAGCCCGGCGGTTATGTCCTCTATATCACTTGCTCGCTCCTCAAACAGGAAAACGAAAACGTAATCGCTGAAATTCTTTCGTCTCATCAGGAACTTGCGGAAGTCTCATCTCTTATTGACCGAAAAGGCGAAGCGTTCAGAAAAGGGAAGCCCTATGGAGTTTACATCATGCCGTGTAACTCATGGCTTGACGGTTTCTATTGCTCGCTGATATTGAAGAGAGGTTAAAATTTTTATGACATCACAGAAAATTGAGGAGAAGAAATTTTTTGAGCTTTGCAAGACCGGCAGTGCTGAAGAGATTCTCGCCGCCATCAACACGGGCGTGAATATCAACGCCGAAGATGAAAGAGGCTTCAGACCGCTCGGTTACGCTGTAATCTTCAACAAGAACGCCGGAGCTGTCAGAGTATTATTAGAAGCCGGAGCGAAATTCAACGTTGAGAACAGAAAGTTCATGGAGCTTGTACCGCTTGCTACGAATCCTCCCTCACATGCCGTGATAAAGCTCCTCATCGCTCACGGTATGCTTGCCGACATGAAGGCTTATGACGGGACTACCGCTTTGATGCTTGCGGCTCTAAGCGATGATCTTGAAGTGATGAAGGCTTTACTGAGAACTGGACCTGATGTCAATGACGCAAGGTATGACGGCGTTACGGCTCTGATGTGTGCCGTGAAAAAAGGAAGCCCCGAAAAAGTCAACATGTTCCTCAAAGCCGGAGCTGACGTGAACGCATCAGACAGCAACGGAATGACGGCACTAATGCAGGCAGCGATGAACAATCCGAATCCCGAAGTTGTCGACCTTCTCATGAAGGCAGGAGCTAAGGACGTGAAGAACAAAAGCGGAAAGACTGCTCTAATGTTCGCGGCAATGATGAATACTCCTGAAGTCGTCAACTCTCTCATTGAAGGCGGAGCTGATGTCAACGCAAGGGATTCTGACGGAAAAACAGCAATGGATTACGCAGCCGAGAATAACAAGCTGGGGGGCAGTATTAGCAAGGCTTGAGGCATTAAGCAGAAAGAGAGGATAAAAAAATTTGGCAACATTTAAGAAAGTTAAGGAACAGAATTTTATTGAGCTTTGTTGTAACGGTTCTTATCAGGAAATCAAAAGCGTATTGGATTCGGGCGTTGACGTAAACGCTTTCGTCAATTCCTACAACGAGTTCGGGTCAACTCCTCTGTTCATGGCCGGGCGTGAGAATACTCCCGAAGTCGTGAAGCTCCTCATTGACTCAGGGGCTAACGTGAATTTTCAGGCTTATGACGGGAACACCGCTCTGATGTGGTCAGCGTCAGACAACAAAGCCGAAGTCGTTGACATTCTCCTCAAGGCCGGAGCAAACGTGAACGCAGCAAGGTATGACGGAATGACTCCACTTATGGGAGCGTCAAACAAAAACGCTCCGTCAGTCGTGAAATTGCTGCTCAAGGCCGGAGCTGATGTCAAAGCAAGAAACAGCATCGGAATGACGGCACTGCTCTACGCAGCGATGAACAATCCGAATCCTGAAGTTGTCGACATGCTCATTGAGGCAGGCTCAGAGGACACTCACAACAATAACGGGAGGACCGCTCTAATTCTTGCGGCCATGATGAACAATGCCGATGTCGTGAACGAACTCATCAAGGCAGGAGCAGAGTCGGACGCTGTAGACGTTGACGGCAAAACAGCACTCGACTATGCAAGAGAGAATGACAAGCTCAAGGGTACATCAGCGATTTTGAAGCTCGAAGAGTTGAGCAGGGGGTCAGGGATTTGAGAAGGCTAAGAGGCGGAATAATTTTAACGACACTGCTTATCGTAACAGCCGTAATTTTCGCGTCAGGTGCTGTGGCAGTCTACACTGTTTTCATGAAACCCGAAGTGAAATCGCAAGTACCAAACTTGAAGGGGCTGACGAATGTTGACGCTGTAGCTCATGCCGAAAGACTCGGACTTGTCGTTCAGATTGAGCAGACAGCTTCAACGATGCCGTCAGGAACAGTTCTCGCTCAATCGCCCGAAGAAGGTACCGAACTTAGGAAAGGCAATGTTATCGTGTTACAGGTCAGCAAGGGCGGAGAACTTCATGATGTCCCAAACGTTCAAGGCATGACTCTAACAGACGCTCAAGCGGAGATTAAAGCTCAAGGCTTCGCGCTGGGCGATGTAGTGAGAATCCGTGAAAGAAACATCAAGGCCGGTGAAGTCATCGCTCAAAGTCCTTCATCGCCTGCTCAGGTTTCGGCAGGAAGGAAAATTGACTTGCTAGTTCAGGACGGAGCGGACGCTTCCGGAGTTGTTACTGTGCCTGACGTGAACAGAATGACCGAGAAAGAAGCTCGTGATGTCAGGGGATATAGTGCTTTACTGCCTGAAGGACTCGCCATTGAGACGAGGCCGGGAAAAGGAAGCACAATGAGAGCAGGTCAGGGGGTAATCCTGAAACTTGCGACACAGAGAAGGCCAGCCGGTTACATGGACGCTAAATCTGACACTACATCGAACGCTAACGGAACAGCACGGCGAGTCACCAGTCAGCAGAGTCAGACTCAGACTCAGGAACAGACGACTCAGCCTCGTACAGCACAGACTCAGACACCGACACCGACTCAAACCGCTCAGACTCCGCCAGTAACCCAGCAGGAAGAATTTATCGGTGATGATTACGTTACGCCGTCAACGCCCTCTAAACCTTCAGCACCTTCAACGACAGCGTCAACGCCTTCAACGCCTCAGCAGCCAGCGTCATCAGGAGGGAATAAGACCGCTAGTATCCGCTACATTGTTCCGCCGATAGCACGTCCCATGAGTCTGAAAATTGAGGTTACTGACCCTTCAGGAAAGCGAGACATTCTAAGCAGGCAGGTCAGCTCAGGTGAAAGCGTGAGCGCCTCAGCAAGGTACACAAAAGAATGTATGATAACAATTTACTTAGGCGGTGAAGTAGTATGGCAGGAGAAGAAAAATTGATGAGGAAAATATTTCTCGCTCCTTCTCTTTTAGGTGCTGATCCTTTGAACTTGGCCGGGAATATAGACTCGATGAAGGGGAATTTTGATTGGCTTCACCTCGACATAATGGACGCTCATTTTGTCCGTAATCTGTCGTTCGGGCCAGCGTTCTCGGTTTCACTCAGGAAAAAATACCCTGACTCTTTCATCGACACTCACCTGATGACCGACAGACTCGAAACAGTGTTGCCTCTCTTTCTCGACTCCGGCTCATCTTCAATCACAGTTCACGCCGAGACAGAAACACATCTTCTTCACGCTGTACTGTCGACAATCAAGAGCAAAGGCATCAAGGCCGGAATAGCTGTCTGTCCGCCGACTCCAGTAACAGAAATTGAGAGCGTTCTCGAACTTGCCGACTTAGTGCTGGTGATGTCGGTAACGCCCGGTTTCGGCGGTCAAAAATTCATCGAGTCATCACTGGAAAAAGTGAGGGAACTTGCGAGTATCAGAGCGGTGAAAAAATATGATTACAAGATTGAAATTGACGGCGGTATAAACGAGAGTAATATAACTCGTGCGGTGCTTGCTGGCTGTGATGCCATTGTTATGGGAAGCGCAGTTTTCAGGAATGATGACCCGGCGTTATGGCTTGCTAAAGTACGCGAAAAAATAGAGGAGGCATTGAGAGATTTTGACAGAACGTGATGATGCACTGAAGGAGCTTGGAAGGGTAGTAACGGAACGCCGTGAAGATTTGGGAATGACGCTTGAGTCAGTTTTTGACCGAACGAAAATACGGCTTGAATATCTGCGAGGTATTGAGAACGGAGACTACAAGAATTTCCCTGAGCTTGTTTACATAAAGGGATTTGTTCGTACATACTTGAAACTGATAGACGCTGAAGATGTACAGGAAGAGTTTATGGCACAGCTTGACCGTGCTTTTACGCACGCGCCCAAGAGGCAGAGCGATCCCCGTCAGCCCAAGAAGAACATAACCAACATACTCGGCAACGGCTCATCAATGCCAAAAGGCTTCAAGCCTGCGAGTCATTTCTGGCTGTTCTTCGTGCTTGTGCTTGCCTTTTGCGGAACAGGTGCGTATGTCTGGTACGCTTTGAGTTACGGCGGACTCGATCTGCGTAACTTGAAGCTGTTTAATTTTTCGAGCAGCAACGGAGGTTTGACGGCTGTTGAACTTGTTTCGGCTGACGTTAGCGTTGACGTTGAGAGCGAAAGTGTGAACGCTGCTGTTTCAGTCGACAAAGTTGTTTCCGAAGAACCGAAGCCGAAGGTGAAGCCGTCGCTTGAGATTCACGCAGTCAATGATGTGTGGCTGAGTGTGAGTTTCGGAGGAGGACAGCCTGTTTTCAGGAGGACACTAAGACGCGGAGAGTCTCTGAGGTGGGACTTGAACGCTCAGGCAAGAGTCGTGATAGGCCGTCCTACAGCAGCACAAATAATCCTCAACGGCAAAGACTTGGGCGTTGCTAACCCGTCAGCGAAACGCTCAGAAACTTACTTGTACAACCCTGACGGAACATACAGCCTAGTTCCGAGACGGAGATAATTCGTCAATCACTGCTATAATTTTCACACAAACTTACAGAGGAGATAAAAGCAAAATGGCAGCTGAGGCAGTCAAACCATGGTGGCGCGAGGCAATAGAAACAGTTGTGTGGGCGTTTGTCCTCGCAATGATTATACGGACATTCATAGTGCAGGCGTTCTGGATACCGAGCGGCTCAATGATACCGACACTTGAAATCAACGATCGTGTTCTTGTCGCTAAGTTCTGGAACTGGATATTTGAACCGTCAAGAGGATCGCTCTATGTTTTCCGTTATCCTGTCGACAAGGAACGGGATTTCGTCAAAAGAGTCATAGCCGTTCCCGGAGATGTTGTAGACATTCAAAACGGAGTTGTCTACGTCAACGGAAGCCCGACCGAAGAAGAATACGTGAAAAATCATGACCGTTACACGCTGAAAAAGAGTTATCTTTTCCCCGAAGTGCCTTTCACTGTTCCTGAAGGAAAATATTTCATGCTCGGAGACAATAGAGGCAACTCACAGGACAGCCGTTACTGGGGATTTGCTGACATCAGCGACATGAGAGGGCCTGTATTTTTCCGTTACTGGCCGTTGAACAGAATCGGAATCCCGAAATAGAACCGTGCCTCGTACAGTATGGTATCCCGGCCATATGGCCAAAGGATCACGAAAAATCAGGGAGCTTTCTGACCGTCTTGACGTTATCGTTGAAGTCAGAGACTCCCGCGCTCCAGCGTCAACATCATCGCCATTGATGAAACAGCTAGCGAAAATCAAGCCTGTTATCCGTGTGTTGTCCCGAAAAGATCTCGCTGACCCCGAAATTTTACCGCTCTGGCTGGACTCGCTTAAATTCACGTACTCCGCCGACCTCAGAAAACGTGAAGGTCTTTCGTCAATCCGCAAAGCAATCATGAAGTTCAAGCCCTCTCATCGTGAAGTAAGGCTTGCTGTTGTCGGCATTCCTAACGTGGGAAAATCTCTTTTGCTGAACTCACTAGCAGGCAAATCATCGGCTGCTGTCGGGAACATTCCCGGCGTAACAAAATCCGTGAACTGGTACAAGAATGATGACATGCTGATAGTTGACAGTCCCGGAATACTTGACCCCCACGCTGAGGCCGGAGCGCATATGATGCTGTCATGGCTGGGCTGTGCGAAAGCTGAGGTAATCGGAGGCTGGGAGAACGCTGCATTGTCGCTGATAAAATTTTTGACGGAACGGGAAATGACCGGGCTTATTCCTGTTGATGCCGATGAGATTCCAGCCGTTACTCTCGAAAATATCGGGAAGAAATACGGGTGTTTGATTTCGGGCGGAAGGGTCAACCTTGAACTTGCCGGTCAAAAATTCATTGAGGCTTTCAGTTCTGGCAGACTGGGGAAATTCTGTCTTGAAGTTCCTGACGGTGAAAGGGCGGTAGATTTTCACGATGAGACAGTTAATGCTTGTGAGAGATATTATCCTGCCGATGAGGACTGAAGCGAACGAGGCAAGAGAGTTTCTGCGCCGTCTCGAACGTGAGGGACTCGTGATCGGAACTGACGAGGCAGGACGTGGAGCGTTGGCCGGGCCTGTAGTGGCTGCGGCTGTTATGCTGACACCGAAACAGGAGAAGGCACTTTCTGACTTGGGACTGAAGGACTCGAAGAAGTTGAGCGAGAAGAAGCGTGAGAAAATTTTTTCGGCGATGAAAGAACTCGGAGTGATGTGGCGAGCGTTCATGGAGACACCAGAGACTATTGACCGTGAAAATATATTGAGAGCCTCACTCTTGGCGATGAGGGAGTCGGTGGTACGTTTAGAGAAGAAGCTGGATAAAAAGATTTCGTGTGTCATTGTTGACGGAAATTACGAAGTCCCTGAACTGAATTTGCGACAATGGGCATTGATACGGGCTGATGATATGATACCGTGTGTGTCGGCCGCTTCGGTAACAGCGAAAGTGATCAGGGACAGGCTGATGACGAGAATGAATGACAGGTTCCCGGAATATGAGTTTTCGCGCAACAAGGGCTATCCGACACAGAGACATATAGAGATTGTGAAGGCTCTTGGGATTAGCACTATACACAGACGAACATTCTGCCGAAAATTTTTGAAGCAGGGGAGATGATTAGATGCCGTCAATAAATGTGAATGTAGACAGCGGTTACAGTCAAGCCCAGAACAACATCAGCACTAACGCCCGACAAGGCCAGATTTCGACACAGCCGCAGCTCCAACAGCCCTCACAGATTGCGGCGAGGCTCGCTGGAGTCAGAACAGGCCAAATCGTTGAAGGCAGTGTGCTTGGTCAGAATCAGGACGGAACGTATCTTGTTCGTGTTGACGTGAACGGAGTACCGCAGGAATTACGAGCAAGAGCTACAGTCTCGCTGATACCGGGCGAACACTTCAGGGCACTTTGGGACGCTTCAGGCTCTGACGGAGTGCCGGTGCTGAGACTGTCGCAGGGTGAAATGTCGTTCCTGAGTCAGATTCCGGCGAAAGACAGGGAGCTTGCTACCGCACTGCTTGCGAGAGGATTGCCTTTGAGCAACGAAGTTTTGACGGCGATAAAAGACGCTTGGAGGAAATCGGGAGGTCAAGAGGATTTGTCATCGTTCATTGAGCTTTGGGCAAGAGATGTCCCGATGACTGCGGAAAATGCCTCGCTCCTGTCCCAATACGCCGCAATGAACGGAGCGGAAGCCACAGAAATGTGGAACAAGATTCGCCGTGAATTGAAGGAAAAAGCAAAAGAGGGAGGAGACCCCGTTAAAATTCTGCGTGAAATGAAAGAAGGCAATGACGACACAGCGAAATTTCTTCAAGCACAATCAATCCTGATGAAGTCCCCGAGAAATGATGTGAACCCTGCGCTTCTTGCCGCTCCATTCTGGCCGTTGATGGACAATTCACAGCAGAACATGACCGCCAAAATTTATGTCGGACGTTCCAGCTCTGATGACGCTCAAAAATATTGGCAGGTAGGTTTCGGGATAACAGGCTCAACACTCGGCGAGGTCGGCGGACTAGTCGAAAGCGACGGCAAAAGCTGTAATCTCACTCTCAACGCCGAAAAAGCATCAACTTGCAGACTCATCGAAAAAAGACGGCGTGAATTGAGGCGTGAACTTCAAGGAGTCGGAATCCCTGTGGCATTGATCGGAATTGTTCTGAAAGCTCCTGAGACAGCAAGAGATGTTTTGGCCGCCGGGCGCGGACTTGATATTACGGTGTGAAAGATGCCTGACAATAAACCCGACAAGGCCGTAGCGGTCAAATATGACAACAAGAGCATGTCAGCTCCTCAAGTCGTGGCAAAAGGCGAAGGCTTCATCGCCCGGAAAATTGTTGAACGTGCAATCGAAGCCGATGTCCCTATCGTTGAAGATGCCGCGCTTGTGTCGGCGTTGATTTCGCTCGAACTAGGCGAGGAAATTCCGTCTGAACTCTATGAAGTCGTAGCCAGAGTCCTAGCTTGGGTCTACAAACTCGACAAAGAGTCATCATCAGTTCCGCCCAAAATGAGATGAATCAAGCTCAAGAGTTAGGACGTTACGCCGAAGATTTAGCAGCGAAATATCTGCTCTCTATCGGCTGGAGAATCCTAGCCCGTAACATCAAGAACAAGTACGGCGAACTTGACATCATCGCTGACGATTCCGGCGAACTGGTAATTGTTGAGGTGAGGTGCAGGACTGAGAATAATTTTCAGAGCGCACTCGATTCAGTCAACAAAAGAAAGATACGAGCCCTCATTCGTTCATCAAGCAGTTATGTTGACAGTATAGGCTGGGTCGGCTTCTGGAGAATTGATGTCATCGCTATCACTGTGAGAAGATGCACTGTTCCCGATGATTTTGAGCTTGAACACATCAGGAGCATCACTGACGGAATGGAGCTGTCATTCTAGCTTGTAGCCTCTCGGAGTGATCAGCTTTCCGTCAAGTATGAGCGTCTGAGAATTTCCCACGATGACAGTACAGAGCATATCAATTTTTTGACACTCACGAAGTTCACGGAGAGTCATAACTTCATAGCTCTCGTCATTCCTTCCGGCGTTCCTGACGTAACCTGAAGGCGTTTCGGGGTCTTTCAGCGTCAACAGAATATCACAGGCATTCTTGAGGTGATTTGGACGGTGATGACTCGCAGGATTGTAGATGCAAATCACGAAGTCGCCGAGACAAGCGGCCGTTAATCTCTTCGCAATTACCCTCCAATCCGTCAAAAGATCGCTCAATGAGACAGTAACATAATCATTCATCAATGGCGCACCGAGAATGGCCGCGCATGAATTAGCCGCCGTTATTCCGGGAATTATTTTCACGTCAACTCCCGAACCCTGAGCAACTTCGAGCATTAACCCGGCCATGCCGTAAACACCTGAGTCACCGCTTGAGATTAACGCCACGTTCATTCCTAGTTTAGCGGCATTGAGGGCTGATTGACAGCGTTCTAGCTCGTGAGTCATTCCTGATGAAATTATCGTCTTGCCTTCAAGAAATTTCCCGACAAGTTCGAGATATTTCGTGTAACCTGCAACAGCCTCACATGATTTTATTGCTTCGACAGCTTGAGGGGTCATTGTGTCGACTCCTCCCGGCCCTATTCCGACAACGTAAATCATCAAAACTTTCCGTGCGGATACCCCTTGCTTTAGCTATAGGGAGGAGCGCGGTATTCTCCTTTC
>CAJODC010000056.1:12270-15937 GCA_905233215.1 uncultured Synergistales bacterium | reverse complement strand
GTTATGTTACGGAGCCTCTAAAGGAGGAATTGACGCAATGACGCGCAATTTAGCCGGAGAGTTTGCGCCCTTCGGTATCCGAGTCAATTCGATATGCCCCGGACCTGTCGAAACTGATATGTCTCTTCAATGGACTGACGAGTATCGTCAAAAAGTTCTCGGCAGTATTCCGCTTAGACGGCTGGGAAAAAGTGAGGACATCGCCAGCTTGGCCGTGTTCCTAGCGTCTGACCTGTCAGGCTTCATAACGGGCGAGAGCATTAACATTAACGGCGGAAATTACATGAACTAGGAGATGATTTTTATGGACTTGCGCACTATTGCAGCAGTAATTGTTACTGTAGCATTCTTCGCTTTCCAAATGTATATCGCATTGGTGAAACAATTTGCGCCGATGCTGCAGAGTCCGATTCACTTGATATTTGCATTGACTCTGGTTTTTATTTACTTCCCTGCGGATTACGCATACCGAAAAAAAATCAAGAAGGCTGCTGAGGAAGCCGGAAAAATTCCGGAACCTGCTTTGCTGAATAAGCATTCGTGGTGGAACTTCATTGATATTTTCGCGTTTGCCGGAATTGCTTATCTTTTATGGTACATTCTGACACAATTTCCGAGACTGAATGATTACGTTCTCGGAGTGGACGAAGTTTTGACGATTGACCACGCGGCTATGGCTGTTGCGATTTTGCTGCTTCTTGTTGCGGTTTACAGGACGCTTGGCGGAATACTCGCAGGATTCATCACGGCGTTCATAATTTTCGCTTGGGTCTCTCCGCACTTACCGGGCATTCTTCACACTAACGCTAAACCTTTTGAGCAGTTCATAGAGGAATTTACATCAGGAATGACGATGACTGAGAGCGGTGTATTCGGTACTCCTTTGTTGACGAGCGCAAATACTTTGTTCTATTTCATCGTATTCGGTGCGTTCTTCTCGACAATCGGAGGCGGTCAGCTTTTAATCGACATGGGAATGAAGCTCTCTAACAAGTCATCAGGAGGCCCGGCAAAAGCGGCGGTGCTGTCGTCAGGCTTAATGGGAATGATTTCGGGCTCAGCAGTAGCAAACGTTGCGACAACGGGAGTCATGACAATCCCCATGATGAAGAAGATCGGCTACGAGCCTGAAGAAGCCGGAGCGGTCGAGGCTGTAGCGTCAACAGGAGGTCAGATAATGCCCCCGATAATGGGCGTGGGAGCTTTCATCATGGCCGAAATGTTAGGCGTTAATTACATGTCGATAGCAGCAAGCGCAATCATTCCGGCGGTCGCGTACTATTTCGCGGTGTTTGTGCTTGTCGACAAAATCGCAGCTAAGAGAGCCGCTAACCTTGACTCAACTGCTGACGCTTCGATTCGTGTTGACCGTCCTATAATGGGAAGGCTCTACCTGTTAATCCCTGCGATTTTGCTCGTTGTATGGATAATTCGAGGCTACTCGCTGATGCGTGCCGGTATGGTCGGTATATTCTCGTGCCTTGCCTGCGACGTGATAAATTATTTCGTCAACAAACCCGATTTTCTTAATCTCAAACAGTTATGGGACTGCTGTGTTGACGGAGCGAAACAGGCGGCTTCAATCGCAATCCCTACAGCGGCCTGCGGTATCATCATCAATGTTGTTACTCAGCAGACATCATTAGCGACAAACTTATCCGTCCTCATTCGCTCACTTGGAACAAGCTATTTATTCCTCGCGATGTGTATCGCTATGGTCGGCTGTATGATTTTGGGAATGGCACTGCCTACGGTAGCGGCGTACCTTGTCGGCGTAATTCTCTTCGTACCGTGCATTCAGCCTATTTTGTTACAGACAGGACTCGAACCTTCAACGGCTAATCTCTGCGCTAACATGTTCGTTTTCTATTACGGCATAATGGCTCAGATAACACCGCCCGTTTG
Organism: uncultured Synergistales bacterium; assembly: GCA_905233215.1. Taxonomy (GTDB): domain Bacteria; phylum Synergistota; class Synergistia; order Synergistales; family Aminobacteriaceae; genus JAFUXM01. The sequence continues at coordinate 14,032 of CAJODC010000056.1, read as the reverse complement.
TGTTGCGTCTTACACTGCCGCCGGTATAGCTGGAGGAGACGCAATGAAGACAGGACTCAAGGGTTTCACGTTTGCAATGGTCGGATTCCTTGTGCCTTTCGTGTTTGTGTATAATCCTCCGTTGCTCCTCAAAGGTTCGGTGCAGGAGATTGTGATTTCGGTTGTACAGCTTGCGCTCGGTACTTACTTCCTCGCAATCATGGTGGCAGGTTTCTACAAGAAGACTCTCAATGTTGTTGAAAGAGTTTTACTGTTCGCTGCTGCACTCTGCTTAATTGCTCCTGAGATGATAAGCTCGTTAATCGGTGCTGTAATCGGAATAGCGATACTCTTCATCAACGCAAGGGGTGCGAAGTCAGCATGAGCAGACATCATAAAGTAGCGATAGCAGGAAGCGGACTGGCAGCACTGGCAGCAGCAGCAAGACTTCACGAAGAAGGCGTGAAGGACATAGCAATATACGCTAACGGACTCGGCGGTACACCGTACATAGCGGCGATAAATTTTGTGCTGCCCGAAAATCCCTACGGCGACACGCCCGAACAGTACGCAAAAGACATGTTATCCGCAGGTTACAACATCGGCAACAAAGAACTCGTCAACGAAATGGCTATGAATACCCTCAGAGGCTATGAACTGCTCTGTCGATGGGGAGTCGAGTTCGCTCACAATGATGACGGCTCGGTAAAGCTCCGTCATGTTTCGGGACACACTTACCCACGTTCACTGTGTCAGACAACGAACTTAATCGGCGTTGAGATTGAGAAAATCATGCTCAAGAAACTCGAAGAGGCAGGAATAGAATTTCACAGAAAGTGTGTCGTTGTTGACCTGTTGAAGAATGATGACGGAAAAATTGACGGCTTCACGGTGATTGAGAATGACGGCGAACCCTATAACGTTTACGCGCCTGTAGTGATAGCGTCATGGGGCGGTGTCGGCAATCTTCAACACTCTCGGAATGGCCAAGAACGCCGGGGCGAATCTCGTTGACATTGAGTTCATAGAGTTTGAGCCGATGGTGATGATGTCTCCTGCCGGTGCTGTCGGTGAACCCTGCCCAACGGCCATGCTCGGCGAGGGAGGATATTTGCTCAACTCTGACGGCGAAAGATTTTTGCTCGAAGTCAGACCGCAGGGTGAAGCGGGCGCGCCAAAGTCGCTGATAAATCACGAGATATGGAAGCAGGTCGCAAAAGGGAAAGGCAACCCTCACGGCGGAATCTGGGTTGACTTGAGGCACATTGACGTGAGCGTTCTCAAGGCGTACCCGTGGTTCTACAACAGGCTGATTCAAAGCGGCTGCGACCCGAAAAAGGAATTACTCGAAGTCGGCCCTATGCCTCACAGTTTTTCGGGCGGTATTCGTGTCGACAGGAACTATGAGTCGGACGTTCCCGGACTTTTCGCTGTCGGCGAGGCTTGCGGAGGCATTCACGGGGCTTGCCGTTGTGCAGGGAACGCAGCGAGTCAGGCTACAATGTCGGGCTTGCTCTGCGCTGAGGGCATCATGAGGACTGGCGAGCTTGACCGAGAAATTTCAGAACGCCCGGTAACGTATCACCGTGATGATTCTGTAAGAGCGAAATATCTCGGTGAACTGGGAAAAATTGCAGGACATGCTCTCGGTGTTTACAGGAACGGAACAGACCTTCAGTCAGCGTTGGAGTCGACACAGAAAATTCTTGATGACCCCGAAACGAAGAATGACGATCTGACTCAGCAGACAGCGTTGGCCGTTCACTTGATCGCAAAGGCAGCG
>CAJODC010000056.1:11247-12215 GCA_905233215.1 uncultured Synergistales bacterium | reverse complement strand
CATGAAGAAAATAATTTGCGTAATACTCGCAGTTTTGGCACTTTCAGGAACAGCATTCGCTCACAGCATGAATTACCCTGACCGCGAAGAGCAGTTCATTCGGGAAGAGGCATCGAAGCGCGGAATGAAGCTGATTTCACCCGAAGAGGCCGTGAGGATTGCGAAGGAGAGAATCGGCGGACAGAACGTCAGAATCAAAGACGTTGACCTTGAAGACGAGGACGATTATTACTACATGGCCGGAACGAATTTCTATCCCGTCTGGTCAATCGAAGCAGTCTCCGGGCGCGATGAGTACGACATTCACGTTGACGCAGTAACAGGCAAGATACTCAAGTTCAAAATTGACGACTGAGAAAGAAAAAGCCTCCCCCAAAACGAGGGAGGTTTTTTTGTGCTTAATCGTCTTTTATCACGGCTATTGCAAGCTCGTCAAGCCTCTCCTGTTCTACAGCGTCAGGAGCGTTCGACATCAGACACTGAGCTTTTTGCGTCTTCGGGAACGCCATAACGTCTCGTATCGAGTTTCCTCCGCACAGTAACATCACCAGTCTGTCAACACCAAGAGCGAGTCCACCGTGAGGCGGTGTTCCGTAGCTCAACGCTTCAAGGAAGAAGCCGAATCTCCTCTTAGCCGCTTCCGGCGTTATACCCAAGCACTTGAACAGCCTCGCTTGAATTTCAGGATCGTGAATCCTTATCGAGCCTCCGCCGACTTCGTTGCCGTTCAACACGCAGTCATACGCCCTCGCTAATGCGTGTTCCGGGTCCTCGTCAAACGCCGTGTCATTGTCCAGCGCAGGAGACGTAAACGGGTGGTGCATAGCTTCCCAGCGTTTTTCGTCAGCGTTCCACTCAAACAGAGGGAATTTTGTTACCCACAAAAATTTCCAGTTGTCAGCAGAATTGTCGAACAAATCTTCACGCTTCCTGCCAAGTTCGAGTCTCAACGTTCCGAGAATCTCGCA
>CAJODC010000056.1:0-11212 GCA_905233215.1 uncultured Synergistales bacterium | reverse complement strand
GGCTTCAGGAACTTCATTAACGGTCCTTTCAGTCCGCCGTCTTTGTACAGGAAGTTGGCAAGTCCTGACGTTCCGAGCTTGATGGCACGTGCTTCGAGGTCCATTATCTCTTTTCTTGACATTGACGCACCGCCCGGAAGCCTCAAGCCTCGAACAACTCCGCCGTCCTCAAGTATTCTCCTGAACGGTTCAAAGCCTGAATCCCTGAAAGCGTCCGCAAGGTCGCAGAGTTCCAGCTTCACACGAAGATCGGGTTTGTCGCTTCCGTACTTGTCCATTGCGTCCCAGTATGACATTCTCATAAACGGCGTGGGAATGTCGACCCCTCGTATTTCCTTGAACAGTCCCTTCATGTAGCCTTCGATAAGTTCCATTATGTCATCTTCGACAATGTAGCTCATCTCTATGTCTACCTGTGTGAACTCAGGCTGACGGTCAGCTCGCAAGTCCTCATCTCTGAAGCATCTCGCAATCTGATAGTAACGGTCAAATCCCGAAATCATCAGTATCTGCTTGAACAACTGAGGCGACTGCGGAAGTGCGTAGAAACAGCCCTGATTCACTCTTGACGGAACAAGATAATCCCTCGCTCCCTCTGGTGTCGCTTTGGTCAGCATCGGTGTCTCAAGCTCAACAAAACTCCTCTCCTCAAGGTAACGCCTCGTGAATGAGTTGATTTTCGCCCTCGTCCTCATGTTGAACTGCATCTTTTCACGGCGCATGTCAAGATAACGGTATTTCAGCCTGATATTTTCGTCAACATTCTCGGTCTCGTCGCCGACTTCAAACGGCAACGGCTTCGCTCTCGACAGTACAAGAAAATCACTCGCTACTATCTCGATGTTGCCGGTCTTCAGTTCGGGGTTCTCTGTACCTTCGGGACGGATTCGCATTTTCCCTTTGACCGCTACACAGAACTCATTGCGCAGTTTCGCTGCAAGCTCATGGATTTCTCCTGCCTCTGGATTGAACACAACCTGTATCGGCCCGGTCCAGTCCCAAACTTCAATGAAGATTATTCCGCCTAAATCACGCCTCGCTCTTACCCAGCCGTTAGCTCGGACTTCTTTGCCTGCGTCCGACTCGTCAAACGTTCCGCAAAGTTTCGTTCTCTGCCAAGTCTTATCAAAAATTCTTGCCATAAAATTTTTACACGTTCCCTTCGTTCTTTCTCGAATTAAACCCGTATATTATATGCTATACCGTTGAATGAAGCTGTGATTTTTTATTGTCAACTAAAAATTTTCGTATTGTAAACCGAACCGGCAAAATTCAGCAAAATCAAGTAATTTTTTTCAAGGATTATTCATTATAATAATCAACAATTCCAAAAATATCGCAGGAGGTAAAGTTTTATCATGAAGAAGCATGTTGTTATCATCGCAGCAGCTATCCTCGCAGTATCATCACTCGCAGCATTCGCAGCAACTGACGCGCTTGTCGGAGCTTGCATCTACAAGTTCGATGACACGTTCATGACCGGCGTTCGTAACGCAATGCGTGCCGAAATGGACAAGCAGGGCGGAGAGCTTGAGATCGTTGACAGCCAGAACCGTCAGCCTGCCCAGAACGATCAGGTTGACGCTTACATCTCAAAGGGCGCAAACGCTCTCATCGTCAACCCCGTTGACCGTACAGCAGCAGAGCCTCTCATGCAGAAGGCAAAAGCTGAAGGTCTCCCGATCGTTTTCGTCAACCGTGAGCCTTACGCCGAAGTCATGAACGCTTACGACAAAATCTGGTACGTAGGCGCGAAAGCTGAAGAGTCCGGCACTCAGTCAGGCCAGATCATCGTTGACTACTTCAAGAAGAACCCCAAAGCTGACCGCAACGGCGATGGAAAGATTCAGTACATCATGATTCGCGGCGAACAGGGACATCAGGACGCTACGCTCAGGACTGAATACTCAACGAAGGCCATGAAAGACGCTGGCTTCGAGATTGTCGAACTCGGAAACGACACGGCGAACTGGGACAAAGTGCAGGCAACGTCAAAGATGGAAGGCTTCATTTCATCAGTCGGCATCGCCAACATTGAGGCAGTTCTCGCCAACAATGATGACATGGCACTCGGAGCGATTGAGGCTCTCAAGGCTGAAGGCTACAACATGGGCGACCCTGAGAAGTACATTCCTGTTGTAGGCGTTGACGCAACAGCACCGGCACTTGAGTCGATGAGCAAGGGCGAACTTCTCGGAACAGTCCTCAATGACGCTGACAATCAGGGCTTCGCAGCAGTCAGAGTAGCAGTAGTAGCGGCTGACGGTAAGGAAGTAACGGAAGAGTCGATCGGCTACAAGATCACTGACGGGAAATACATCTGGATTCCTTACAGACCCGTTACAGTCGAGAATTACAAAGAGTTCATGAAATAGCTTGAATTACTCGCAGCCCCCGTTGCAATCAAGCGGGGGTTTGCTTTTTGTCGCAAGATTCGAGAAGTATCTTGCGTGGATTGAAATAAATACGGAGGTGATTTCTTTGCGCAAGATTTTTGTTACAGCTTTGATCATCGCGCTTACTTTGTCTTCTTGTGCCTTTGCTGACGTGAAAATAGGCTCGTGTATTTACAGGTTCAGCGATGCCTTCATGTTACGTTTCAGAAACGCAATGACGGCAGAAAGCGTGAACGAGAAAGCCGAGATTATTATTGCCGACTCTCTCAATGACCAAAATACTCAAGACGCTCAAGTTGACGACTTCATAAATTCCGGCGTGAACGTCCTCATCATCAATCCTGTTGACCGAATGCAGTCTCAGTCAATCATCGACAAAGCAAAATCAGCAAATATCCCGGTAGTATTCATCAACAGAGAACCTACAGCCGAAATGCTCGCCACTTATGACAGAGCCTACTATGTCGGAGCGAAACCCGAAGAGTCAGGCACTGAAGCAGGAGAGTTAATCGCAAATTACTTCAAGTCCCACCCTGAAGCCGACAAGAACAAAGACGGAAAAATTCAGTTCGTCATGCTCAGAGGCGAAAACGGACATCAGGACATGATAGCCCGAAGCAAGTATTCAGTCGAAGCAATCAAGGACGCCGGGTTTGAACCTGTCGAGATTGCCGGAGCGATTGCGAACTGGGACAAGTTACAGGCCATGACAATAATGAACGCTTTTATCATGTCTCTTGGAGCCGAGAACATTGAAGCAGTCATCGCCAACAATGATGAAATGGCTCTCGGAGCTGTCGAGGCACTCAAGGCCAACGATTACAACAAGGGCAACGCTGAGATGTACATTCCCGTTGTCGGAGTTGACGCTAACGCTTCGGCACTTGACGCTATGGACAGAGGCGAGATGCTCGGAACTGTCCTGAATGATGCTGACGGTCAAGGCACTGCCGCCGTGAAACTCGCTGTAGCTCTAGCGAACGGTAAAGATGTCAGCGGACAAGTTGTTGACGGAAAATATATCTGGGTACCTTACCAGAAAGTTACGAGAGGTGAGAAATAAGTGAGTGAATATCTGCTTGAAATGAAGAACATCACCAAGACATTTCCCGGTGTCAAAGCCCTCGACAATGTCAATCTCAACGTCAGGAAAGGCACAGTACACGCCTTGATGGGTGAGAACGGCGCAGGGAAATCAACGCTGATGAAATGTCTTTTCGGGATATACGAGCCTGACGGGGGCGAAATTTACCTTGAGGGTCAGAAAGCCTCGATACATTCGGCACGTCAGGCAATGGATAAGGGTATAGCGATGGTACATCAGGAGCTTCACCCGATTCGCTTCCGTTCGGTCATGGAGAATGTTTACTTGGGAAGATTTCCCGGCCATATGGGAGTTGTTGACCACAAAGCCATGTATGACAAGACCAAAGCACTCTTTGACGAGCTTGAACTTGATGTTGACCCGTTAGCTTTGGCCGGTGAACAGTCAGCGGCAATCCTTCAGATGATGGAGATTGCGAGAGCTGTTGACATGAAAGCGAAGATAATAATTCTCGATGAGCCGACAAGCTCGTTGTCAGACCGTGAAGTTGACCACCTCTTCAAGATCATCAATCGTTTACGCTCTCAAGGAGTTGCATTTGTCTACATTTCGCACAAGATGAAGGAGATACTCGAAATTTCCGACGAAATAACGGTCATGAGGGACGGAACTTATGTCGGAACATGGCCGGTGTCAAACGAGAAGGGCGAGAAACTGACGATTGACTTCATCATTAAACAGATGGTAGGCCGTGAGATGACTAATCAGTTCCCGGCAAGAGAGGGCAAGCCGTCTGATGAAGTTGTGCTGAAGGTTGAGAACGTCTGTTCAACCGCTAAAAAGTCATTCCAGAATGTGAGCTTTGAGTTACACCGTCAGGAGATACTCGGAATCGGCGGACTTGTAGGAGCGCAGAGAACGGAATTTGTTGAAGCACTGTTCGGATTGAGGGGTATAGCTTCAGGCGAGATACTTCTGAACGGAGCAAGATACTCGGCCAAGTCTCCGGGTTTCGCAAAGTCAAAAGGTCTTGCATTGTTGACCGAAGAACGCAGAGCAACGGGAATTTTCGGAATACTGCCGATACTTGAGAACACAGTAATAGCCAACCAGAGGAATTACGCTCACTTAGGGATTCTCAACGACAGCAAGAGACGTGTAGACGCTGACGCAGAGTGCAAGAAACTCAACGTCAAAACGCCGTCATTGAACACGCTGATTCAAAATCTTTCGGGCGGTAATCAGCAGAAAGTGTTGATAGCGAGATGGCTTTTGACGAACTCGGACATACTGATACTCGATGAGCCTACGAGGGGAATCGATGTCGGAGCGAAGTACGAGATCTACAACATCATGCTTGAACAGATAGCGCAGGGAAAATCAATCATCATGATTTCGTCTGAAATGCCCGAACTTATGGGAATGAGCGACAGAATAATGGTGATGTGCGAAGGAAGGGTAACGGGCTTCCTCAACAAGGGCGAATACACTCAGGAAAAAGTCATGGCACTTGCGACACAGTTCGCTGGCAGAAAAGACAACACAGCCGCATAACAGGGAGGAGAAATAGAAATCATGGCGGAAACAAAATCACGTTCAAAGCGTCTAATGACAATGGGAGGGTTAATCTTCCTCGCAATCGGAATAATTCTTTACTTCGTGAAAGAACCGATGGGTCTCAACAGAAAGATTTATGATCTTCCCGTATTCTTAATCATCATCGGAGCATGTTCAGCCCTCAAAGGCTACATGGCCAAAGAGAAGACCGAAGAAGAAGCAGCCTTAGCCGGAAAGACATTCAGCGAATTTTTGACCAACAACGCAATCCTTCTGGCAATGCTTGTGCTGGTCGTGGTAATCTGTATCTTACAGCCTCGTTTCATGCAGATAAGAGTTGCGCTTGACATTCTCACTCAGTCATCAACAAAACTGATAATGGCACTGGGAATTTGTTTCACTCTGTTGATTGCCGGTACAGACCTTTCAGCCGGTAGAATGGTCGGACTTTCAGCGGTAGTTTCGGCCTCAATGATGCAGACGGCGACATACGCAAATAGATTCTTCCCTGACCTTCCGCAAGTAGCGGTGTGGATGCCGATAGTTATCGCTATACTTGCCTGCATGGTGTTTGGAGCGTTAAACGGCTTCCTTGTCGCAAAGTACGACATGCACCCGTTCATCGCAACCCTTGCTGTTCAGGTCATAATCTACGGAGCCTGCTCGCTTTACTTCGACATGCCCCCGAACAACTCACAGCCTATCGGAGGAATACGGCCTGATTTCGCGCAGTTAGGACAGATGAGACTGTTCAACGGAGTTTACAGAGGCTTTCCGGGAATTAGTATCTTGATACCGATAGCGGTTGTAATCTGTATAGTGATCTGGTTCATACTGAACAAGACGGTTTTCGGAAAGAACGTTTACGCAATCGGCGGTAACAGGGAAGCGGCAGTAGTCGCAGGAATTAACGTATTCCGCAACATCATGGGAATATTCATTCTAGCGTCATGCCTCTACGGAGTTGCCGGAGTACTTGAGGCAGCGAGGACGGCAGGAGCTACGAACAACTACGGTAACGGCTACGAACTTGACGCAATCGCGGCGTGCGTTGTCGGAGGCGTTTCACTGAACGGCGGTATAGGCAAGGTCGGCGGAATCATCATGGGAGTTTTAATCTTCACGATAATTCAATACGGCTTGCAGTTCATCAACGTTTCGCCGATGTGGCAGCAGGTCATCAAGGGCGTAATCATTGCGGTTGCGGTTGCGATTGACTTGACGAAGTACCGCAGGAAGTAATTTTCTGAAGTCTTGATCCCCTTGTCATCAATGGCAGGGGATTTTTTTTTGCGTTATATAATTTCATGGGTGATTGAATATGACGGTAAAAGCATTAAGTTTCAGAGCAAGTGAAAGCGAAATAGCAGTGATCAAGAAAGCGGCTTTGAGATTCGGAATGTCAGTAGCAGGATTATTGAGAGAGGCCGTAAGGGAATACATCGAACGCAGGCAGAAGGAAGAAATTTTCAGGAGGCTTGAGAACGTTGAGGAAGCATCGCCGGAAGAGTCAGCGGAAATTCTTGCGATGATTGAGAATATGACCGATGATGATAGGGAAACTGTGTCAATTAAGCATGTAGTGAATGACGTGTAAAGACGATGGATAATTCAAATCCCCTTGTCATTAACGGCAGGGGGATTTTCTCAAATGGAGGCGGGGAGAATCGAACTCCCGTCCAACGTGGGCAAATCATGACGGCTCTACAGGCTTATTCGCTGTTCGTTGTCGTCCGGTCAAGTACAGCGGCAAACTTTAACCGTTCCAGAACTCTTACGGGTCTATCACCATGCCGGAGTTCTCTACATGGCGGGGAGCTGGTTTTCATGACTCCTTCGGTGTGGCTGGCAACTAGGCCGCCAATGCGAAATTATCTTCGACTTTTATTTTTTTGTCCGATAGTTTTACGGGTGATTGCAGACTTTCCCCGACCTGCTCCTTCAGACCCTCCGTCACGCTGTCGAAACCTGTCGCCCCCGTGATTTCAGTCCTCAAAGTCTCGTCCTCTTCCCCTCACAGCTCTGGCTATATCCCTCTTAGCGTCCCGGTCCGCTATCATGTCGCGCTTGTCGTGCGATGTCCGGCCCTTCGCTAGTGCCAGTTCGACTTTCGCTCTCTTCCCGTTCTTGATGTAGACGCTCAAAGGCACAAGAGTCAATCCCTTCTCGCGGGTCTTATTCCTGAGACGGAGTATCTCTCTCTTGTGTAACAATAACTTCCGATCCCTCTCCGGCTCATGGTTGTAATACGTTCCCTTCTCGTAAGGCGATATGTGCATTCCCTGAAGCCATAACTCACCGTTCTCAAGCGAGGCATACGAGTCCTTCAAGTTCAGATTTCCTGCGCGGACACTCTTTATCTCCGTTCCTGTCAAAACTATTCCGCACTCAAACGAATCTAGTATGAAGTAATCATGTCTGGCCTTCCGGTTTACCGCTACTTTTTTATCTTCACTGCGAGTTGAAGTAGACATAATGTGTGATTATACTCGTGTTGAATTTTTCCGCAAGTTCAATTTTTACGCTTCAACAAAATTAGAGGCGTACTGCAAAAAATTTTGTTTTATGAGATAATTCGTGGCAATAGAACTGTTCAAAAAAATTCTTGCAGGTGGTCAAATTCATACTAGCCCGTCTGCTTATAACCGAAAGGAGTCAGCATAATACATGATTCAAAGACTACACAGAAGCGATCTCGGTAACTCGCTGAGAACGCTGATGGAAAACGATCCCGCCTTCCGCCCTGTAGCCTACTTCTCAATGGAAGTCGGCCTCAAAGAGTCAATTCCCACCTACTCAGGGGGTCTCGGAGTGCTGGCGGGCGACATACTCAAGAGTGCCGCAGATTTGGGCGTTCCTATGGCAGGTGTTACGCTCTTATACCGCAAAGGCTATTTCGTTCAAGAGTTCAATCAAGATGACTGGCAGCTTCAAAAACCAGCAGTCTGGGATCCGTCAAAAGAATTAACCCTCCTCCCTAACAGAATTTCAATCACAATCGAAGGCAGAGAAATTCAAGTCGGAGTTTGGGTTTATGAGTGTATCGGCGCAACTGGCTATCCTCTTCCTATTTACTTCCTTGATACTGACTTTGAGCCTAATCACCCTGATGACAGAAAATTATGCTGGTACTTGTACGGCGGAGACAATCATTACAGGCTGTGTCAGGAATTTATACTCGGTGTCGGCGGCTTGAGAATGCTCAGGGCTCTCGGCTACATGAACATTGACACGTTCCACCTCAACGAAGGCCATGCAGGTTTCTTGACACTCGAACTCATGCGCGAACTCGGCTACTATGACCCCGACAGAATCCGCGAGCAGGTTGTATTCACTACGCACACACCAGTCCCAGCAGGACACGACTACTTCACGTTCGGCGAGATTGACCAAGATTCCTGACAAACCCGGCGTTTCAATGACAGATCTCGGCCTCCGTTACAGCCGTTACGTCAACGGTGTCGCAAAGAAACATGCCGAAGTCAGCAACGCTATGTTCAATATGGAGACTGTCGACTGGATCACCAACGGTGTTCACCCAACAACTTGGGTCAGCTCAGGAATGAGAAAACTCTACAACAAACACATTCCCGGCTGGGAGTTAGACCCGGGCAGACTCGTTCAGGCTCTCACTATCCCGAAAGAAGAAGTCTGGGCTGCTCATCAGGCCTCAAAGCTGAGACTGTTCGCCCGTGTCATGGAGACTAACGGCATTCAGCTTGACCCCGATATTCTCACGCTCGGTTTCGCTAGACGTGCCGCTACGTACAAGAGAGCCGACTTGATTTTGACAGACGTTGAACGCCTCAAGAAAATCGCCGGCAAAAACAAAGTTCAATTCATCTTCGCAGGTAAATCTCACCCGAAAGATGACGGCGGTAAAAGACTGTTACAGAGAATACGTCAGGCATCAAAGCAGCTCAAGGACAGTGTTACAATAGTCTTCATCGACAACTACAACATGGAAATCGCCTCGCTTCTGACACAGGGCGTTGATGTATGGCTCAACAACCCCATCAGGCCGAGAGAAGCAAGCGGTACAAGCGGCATGAAGTGCGCTATGAACGGCATCATGAACTTCAGTGTACTTGACGGCTGGTGGATTGAAGGCTGGATCGAAGATGTTACAGGCTGGGCAATAGGGCCCGCTCCGTCAGACGCTGAAACACAGAACGCTAACGAGAGAACTTATGATGAACAGAATGACGCTCTCGACCTCTACGAGAAACTCGAAAAGAAAATAATCCCGACTTACTACGAGAATCATGACAAGTGGGTGGACATGATGAGGCACACAATCGCTCTCGATGCCAGCTTCTTCAACACTCACAGAGTTGTTCATGAATACGCCTCGAAGGCTTACTCGATTGACTTCAGAGGCATGTAAATATTTGCAGTGAAAGGAATGCAACAAGTAACAATGACAAAAAGCGGTAGTGCTGTAAAAGTATTGTTCGTAACAACAGAGCTTGCTCCGTTCTCGAAAGTCGGCGGACTTGGCGATGTTGCAGGTTCACTCCCGAAAGCACTTCGTCAGGCCGGTATTGACGTCAGAGTCGTTACTCCGGCGTGGCCCGGTGTACTCGAGAAGGCAGCGGCGGCAGGTCTCAAGACTACTACAGTCAAAACAAAAGTTTACGCGGCTTATGACTGGCGCATTCATTCAGCCGAAGTGATTAAGGCTGACGTTAAGGGCGTTCCGACTTATTTCCTCAAGGCTGAGGACTACAGCGGCGACATGTACCCTTCACAGTTGAACTTCTGGACCGCTTCACCGTTTGCCGTGTTCTGTATGCAGGCTCTTGAACTCAAAAACGCTATCGACTGGGAGCCGGATATTTACCACTGCCACGACTGGACTTCAGCATTCCTCCCCTGTGCGCTTGCGTGGCACAGGCACTACCGGCAGACCGGCGGAAAATCAATCATGACGCTTCACAATGTCGCCTATCAGGGAATTTTTGAGCCATCGCCATTCCTTGAGGCCTCCGGGCTTGAGCCTTGGAGCTTCAGTTCGTCAACAATGGAATTTTATGGACAGGTCAACCTCCTCAAGGGCGGTATCGTAGCCGCTTCGGCTGTGTCAACAGTATCTCCGACTTACGCCAACGAGATTCAAACTTATGAGTCAACCCGTGAGCTTTCCGGCATTCTCTATCAGCAGAGAAGCAAACTCAGAGGAATACTCAACGGCCTTGACGTAAAGTTCTGGGACCCTGCCGGAGATAAAGAGCTTCCAGCGAAGTTCAGCACCAAAGACCTCAAAGGCAAGCAGGCATGTAAACGCGAATTGCTCTCACGTGCAGGGCTTGACCCTGATACTGACGCTCCCGTTATCGTCTGTGTCAGCCGTCTCGTTGAACAAAAAGGTTTCGATATGGTATTCAGCGCAGCACAGCAAATCGCTGAGACCGGCGCGAAATTGCTCATTCTCGGTTCCGGCAATGACTGGATTGAAAACGGCATCATTCAGGCATCAGAGGCTTTCCCTCAGAGCATCAAACTCTTCAGGGGCTATGATGAGCCTTTGTCGCACCTGATGTACGCTGGCGGTGATATTTTCCTCATGCCGTCTGTCTTTGAGCCTTGCGGTTTGTCCCAGATGATTTCCATGAGGTACGGCACTGTTCCAGTTGTTCGTGAGGTCGGCGGACTTCGTGATACAGTCTTCGATGTCGACAGGCCGGAGGGCGGTAACGGCTTCACGTTCCTGACTTGCGATGCTGAAGGAATGATGTGGGCGTTGAGGAGAGCTGTTGACCGTTACAACAATGACAAAAACGCGTGGAAGAAAATCATGCTTGAGGGAATGCGTGAAGATTTCTCGTGGGACAGGTCAGCCATTCTCTATAAAGACATGTATGAGGATTTAATGCAGTAATGGGAATACGGGTTGAAGCGTTTACTTTGACCCTTTCATAATAAAAAGGAGGCATAGCTAGATAGAAAAATAGTATCAAAAGGTGATATAACGTGTCATGACCAGCACGCTTGACAAAATAATAAAGGAGGTTTAATCTGCTACGTAATGTCAGAGTGCTGGACAGGTAACACCAAACCTGAGAAATCGGGCTACCTCCGGCTAGGGGGGAAGTAAAAGCCTCTGGACTGCCGAACAAACCTTAGTAGCATTAGCGAACGGGGGCAGGAAATGTCGCAGTCGTGCGGAAAGAATGAGGAAAACTCGAAAGAGTGTACACAGCACAATATTACA
>CAJODC010000055.1 GCA_905233215.1 uncultured Synergistales bacterium | reverse complement strand
CGCTGTTTAACTTCCTCATCTTCGTTCTTTTTTCTGAAGATTTTTCTCAGGCTCGGAAATAATCCCAGCACAACCGCAAGCAGAACAGCAGCGATGATTTCACCGCCGAATTTTTTTACACCCTCGATTACTATTTCAATTAGAGCTGTCATAACGGCCTCCGTTTTTTAGATTGCGATTAAATAATAACATGAGATTTGCATTTTTCGACAGATGATAATATAATACCCCCTGTTGCTTTTAGGAATCGCTAGCTCAGTCGGTAGAGCACCGGACTTTTAATCCGGGTGTCGCGGGTTCAAGTCCCGCGCGATTCACCAGTAACAGGGGTCCCATCGTCCAGAGGCCTAGGACACAGCCCTTTCAAGGCTGCGACGCGGGTTCGAATCCCGCTGGGACCGTCAAACCCTTCAAGCACATTTTCCCCACAGTCACAACAAAAAAGAGGCTCAAAAGCCTCCTTTTGTCTTTCTCTCAATCTATATGAACGAAAAAACGAGATTTCCTGCTTTTACGTCAACGTTGACGATCGTTTTCTCTTTCACGCCTCCGCCTATCATGGCTCTTGCAAGTTTCGTCTCAACATTGTGAGTGATGTAACGTTTCAGAGGTCTCGCGCCGTAAACAGGATCATAACCGGCCTCAGCAATGAATTTCAGAGCGTCATCGCTGAAGTTCAGTTCGATTTGACGGTCAGCGAGTCTCTCCTGAAGTCGTGAAATCAGAATCTTCACGATGTCTTTCACTTCGTCTTCGCTCAAAGGCTTGAAGAATACAATATCGTCTACCCTGTTGAGGAACTCGGGACGGAAATTTTCTCGTAACGTCTGCATGACTTCTTCTCGTGTGCTTACGGGGATTAAACCGCCCGTTATGCCCTCGATTAACGCCTGTGAACCGATGTTGCTCGTCATTATGATGACTGTGTTCTTGAAGTCAACAACATGGCCGTGTGAGTCCGTTATTCTTCCGTCATCAAGCACCTGTAACAGTATGTTGAAAACATCAGGGTGAGCCTTCTCGATTTCGTCAAACAAAATCACGCTGTAAGGTCTGCGTCTGACCGCTTCGGTGAGCTGTCCGCCCTCGTCATAACCGACATAACCGGGAGGCGCACCGACGAGTCTTGAGACTGAATGCTTCTCCATGTATTCGCTCATGTCGATTCGAATCATGTTGTCTTCTGAGTCGAACAACGCTTCAGCAAGAGTCCGGGCAAGTTCGGTTTTACCGACACCGGTAGGCCCTAAGAAGATGAAGGATCCTATCGGGCGTTTCGGGTCTTTAATGCCGCTCCTCGCACGAAGAACAGCATCGGCAACAAGCTGAACAGCCTCGTCTTGGCCGACAACACGGCGGTGAAGTATCTCGTCAAGTTTCAACAGTTTCTCTCGTTCGCCCTCAAGAAGTCTCGTTACTGGTATGCCTGTCCAACGGCTCACAATGTCGGCAATCTCATCGTCAGTAACTTCTTCACGGAGTAATTTCTTGTCGTCCGAACCTTTCAGAATGTCAGCTCTCTTTGCTTCCTGTCCGGCTAAAACTCTCTGTAATCTCGGAAGTTCTCCGTTCTGAAGTTCTGAGACTAATTCCCAGTTGCCCCTTCTCTGAGCGTCATCAATCTTCGCTTTCGTCTCCTCAATCTGACGGCGGAAATTCTGAATGTCAGCAATCGCTCTCTTCTCGTTCTCGTACTGTGTCTTTAACGACTCGTATTCTTCTTCCGCTTCCTGCAATTCTTTCTGTAACACCTTGAGGCGTTCCTTTGAGGCTGTATCATCTTCACGCTTCAATGAGACTTCCTCAATCTTCAACTGCATGACTTTTCTTGAGGCAGCGTCAAGTTCTGAAGGCTGTGAGTCAATCTCTGTGCGAATCATAGCGCACGCTTCGTCAACCAAGTCAATGGCCTTGTCGGGAAGAAAACGATTCGTTATGTACCTGTTCGACAAAACAGCGGCGGCGACAAGAGCGTTATCACGTATCACAACTCCGTGATGTACCTGCAACTTTTCACGAATGCCCCTGAGAATCGATATTGTGTCCTCAACTGAAGGCTGTTCAACGTCAACAGGCTGGAATCTTCGTGCCAACGCTGCGTCTTTCTCGATGTATTTCCTGTACTCGTCAGTCGTTGTCGCTCCGATGCAGTGAAGTTCGCCTCGTGCCAGCATGGGCTTTAACATGTTGCCTGCATCGACAGCACCTTCAGCGGCTCCGGCTCCGACAATCGTGTGAAGCTCATCAATGAACAGAATGATTCTTCCGTCGCTGTTCTTGACTTCGTTCAAAACGGCCTTCAGTCTTTCCTCAAACTCACCTCGATATTTCGCACCGGCGACCAGCGATCCCATGTCCAGAGCGAAAACTGTTTTGTCCTTGAGTCCTTCGGGGACATCGCCTCGAACGATTCTCTGAGCGAGTCCCTCAACTATTGCAGTCTTTCCGACACCGGGATCACCGATTAAGACGGGATTGTTTTTCGTCTTGCGTGATAATATTCTGATAACGCGCCTGATTTCGTCATCACGTCCGATTACGGGATCAAGTTTGTTGTTTTTTGCTGCCTGCACTAAATCGCGCCCGTATTTTTCCAGTGCTTCATATGTCGCTTCAGGGTCTGCGCTTTGGACTCTCTGTGAGCCTCTGACATCGTTCAGTATCTTGAGGAATCTTTCTTCAGTTATTCCGAAACGGGCGAAAATTCTACCGCAAGGAGTATTTTTACCTTCGCCGAGCATGGCCATGAATAAATGTTCAACCGAAATGTATTCATCTTTGAGTGCCTTCGCTCTTTCTTCAGCACGTGAAAAAACTCTCTCAAGTCTCTGAGTAATATATATTTTCCCCTGTTCTGTTCCTGAGAATGTTACTCTCGGCAGTTTCGACAGTTCCTCATCGACAGCCTTAATCATTTCGTCAGTGTCAACATTCATTTTCTTCAAGAGCTGGGGGATCAGCCCTTCTGAATCTTTCAGCACCGCCGATAATAAGTGTTCACAGTCAACCTGCTGATGATTATATTCTGATGCTATAGCCTGTGAAGCCGTTAATGCTTCCTGACTTTTTCTTGTCAACTTGTTAGCGTCCATTAAAATTCCACTTCCTTTTAACCAAACTTGACTAATTATAACTGAGAAAAAATTTATTGCAACAGGCAAAAAAAAAATTCCCTCTGTCTTTTTGGGACAAAGGGAACTCGATTCGCTGTTAAGTCCGGCCACCGTTCCACATGTCCTCGAGTCTGACGATTGTGAAGCCTCTTCGGTGAAGTTCAGTGATGATTCTTGGGAGGGCTTCGACAGTGTTGGGAGTGCCTGAGTGCATGAGGATAATGTCGCCGTTTCTGACACTGCTTGCGATAAGGTTGTAGATTTGGCTTGCCGGACGGCCGGTGTAATCGGCGGTGTTGAGCGACCAGAGACCGAGCTGAATGTTCATTCGTCTGACGGCGTTGAAGATTTCCATGTTGAAGTGGCCTCCGGGCGGTCTGAGGAATCGTGTTCTGCGAATCCCTAAACGTTCGAGGACTTCATCACAGCGTTCAATCTGTCGGACGATGTGAGCTGTTCTGTCGCGGTAGAGTTTCGGGTGAGTGTAGGTGTGATTGGCAAGTTCGTAACCCTGACGGTTTAACATGAGCGTAACATTGCTGTAACGTTCAGCGAATTTTCCGACAAGAAAGAACGTAGCTTTGACATCAAAACTCGATAAGGCAGCGTCAATTTCCTGCATACCAGTTTCACGAGGTCCATCGTCAAACGTCAGGACTACTTCCCTGATGAAAGGATTGCCTCTAGCGATTCCGAATTTTCCGCGCTCGTCCGTCAGAGGTCCCCATTCTATGAAAATGAACAGCGCAAGCGATAAGAGCATAAGTCTTCGTAACATGAAAAATCCCCATTTGATAAAATTTCAACAGGATAATTATAGTATAATCAGCAAAAAGATTTTGGAGGTTCTCGTGAAGAGTTTTGAAAAGATTATTTCAGCAGGTAAGATATATAATGGCAGCTTATTTTAGGGATTTTCTTAATGAGCAAGCGTCTTGCTGAAGGTCTGGGAATGAAAATGAAACTTGAAATTCAGCCTGCGTAAAAATTCCCCCTGCCTCTCTCTGAGACAAGGGGAAAATTTTTCTCCGTTACTTCCTGAACTCAGCCAGTAAATCTTCGTCCCAGCCAACCGGCCTGAAGAAGCCTCCGTAAAGCTGACTCAGGTGCGCCTTCATTGCTTCGCTCTGGTACGCCTTTACGATCTTGTCGTAGACCGCAAGTTTCGCAGGGTCCTCAAGGTCGGCAGTCCTAGCAGCGATTAAGTTCCAGTACTCTTTTTCGCGTGCTTGGTCGGCAAAAACTGCATCGTCCGCCTTCAGTCCGTAGTCAAGCGCGTAAGTGTCATTGATTACGCCTGCCGCTACATCAGGAAGTGCTGACGGTATCGAGTTCGCTGCAAGTTCCTGAATCGTTATCTTCTTGCTGTAGCTCACGATGTCCTCTTTCGTTGGGTTGAAGCCAGCTCCTTCACGCAGTGTAATCAGTCCTGATGTCGCCAAAACTTTGATTGCCCTTCCGCCGTTCGTAGGGTCGTTCGGAATCGCTATCACATCGCCGTCTTTAACCTCGTCAAGCGTCTTGATCTTGATTGAGTAGAGATTCAGTGGAACAACGAAAGTGTTGGCGATGTTCGTGAGCTTGTAGCCCCTGCTCAGTAACTCGTCAGCAAAATATATCCTGTGCTGGAAGCCGTTGAGGTCAATATCTCCGTCAGCAAGCGCACGGTTGGGAGTCACATAGTCCGTGAACTGTATGACTTCGAGATTGATTCCGTCTTTCGCTAACATCTCTTTGACGGGCTGCCACATCTCATCGTAAACGCTTCCTGTTACTCCGAGACGAACGGTTACATCAGCATATGCGCTGAACGACAATGCCAGTACCAACAAAAACGACAGTAAAATTTTTCTTGCCATTAGTGTTACTTCCTTTCGCAAAAATTATGTGAATATTTTACCCCTTAATGAGTGTTTCTGCGCGCAAAATATTCTCCGAGCCACTGAACTATACTGACTCCTGAGACCAAAACAGCAACCACTACCCATGTGATGTCCTGCATGTTCCTGTCATGGCCGTAACGAATTGCGAAGTCTCCAAGTCCGCCAGCTCCCACTGCTCCGGCCATAGCGGTCAGTCCCAAGAGGCTTATTATCGTTATCGTTATCGCCCTGATTATCGGTGCAAGACTCTCTCGAAGGTATACCCTGTATATCACCTCAAAGGGACTCGAACCCATTGACAGAGCAGCCTCAACAAGACCCTTCTCGGTTTGAGCTAGTGCGCTCTCGACCTGTCTGGCGAAAAACGGAGTCGCCCCGAACACTAACGGCACTATAACGCCCCTGACGTAAATAGCTGTTCCCATTATCGCCCGTGACAATGGCATTAACGCCGTCAGCAGAATTATGAACGGTATCGACCTGAAAAGATTTATGATCTTGTCGAGTACCTGATAGATTGTCCTGTTCTCCATTATTCCGCCGGGCTTCGTTACCGTTAAGATTATCCCGAAAATGAGTCCCAGTACGAATATTATCGCTCCTGACCACACCTCCATTAAGAGAGTATCACCGCAGGCCTTCCAGAACTCCGGCAGACGCTTCATCAGGTTAGGCAGTAACTCTTGCATCTTTCAGCACCTCCACACGAATGTTTTTGTCGATGTAATACTGAATGGCTCTGTCGATTCTCTCGCTGTCTCCGCTGAAAATAACGACAGTTCCGCCAATCATAGAGTCAGCGACAATCTCAACGTCAGCCAAAACTATGTTAATCTCAATGTCAAAAGCCCTCGAAGCATACGAGATTAACGGCTCTGAAACGTCCGCCCTGATGTAAACAAGACGTGCCATTACCTGACCTGTTTCAACTTTCACGATCGGCGAATTGTCTTTTATGAGTGTCTCAATTTTCGAGAGGTTTGAAGTTGTTCGGACGAAATTTTTTGTTACCGGGTGTTTGGGACTTGAGAATATCTCGAAGACATCGCCGGTCTCAATAATTTTCCCTGCGTCCATTACGGCAGCTTTACGGCAGATATTTTTGACGACTTCCATTTCGTGAGTGATTACTACGATAGTGAGGCCGAATTTCTTGTTGAGGTCTTTCAAGAGCTGAAGAACTCCGCCCGTTGTCTGAGGGTCTAACGCACTTGTTGCTTCATCACAGAGCAGTATTGTCGGGTCATTGGCGAGGGCGCGTGCGATTGCGACTCTCTGTTTCTGACCGCCGGAAAGTTCCGAAGGGTAAGCGTTTTCTTTGTCGGGAATGTCAACGAGCGTGAGAAGTTCCCGGACTTTCTGCCTGACCTCATCACGTGTTAAGCCTTTGAGAGGGTAAGCAACATTCTGAAGGACTGTGCGTGACGGCATGAGGTTGAACTGTTGGAAGATCATGCCGATTTTCGTTCGTGCCTTGTAGAGTTCACGAGGCTTCAGCGACATCATTTCAACGCCGTCGATTTTCACGCTGCCAGAGTCGGGACGTTCGAGAAGATTTATACAGCGTACGAGGGTTGATTTTCCTGCGCCTGAGAAGCCGATGATGCCGTAAATGTCGCCGTCATTTATCGTCAGTGAGACATCATCTACTGCGTGAATGGATTTGTCTTTGTCGGCGTGAAAATTTTTCACTATGTGTTCAAGTTCAATCAATGAGTTTCATGGCCTCCTAATTGGGAATGATTTTGATAATTATATTCCATTGCCGTCATATTTCCTCAAGTCCGCCGAAATTTGTGAGGTGATATAATCAGTCAACACAAAAATTCAGGAGATACAGCTAGATGTCAAAAGAGTGTAAGTTGATGTAATATTATGCTATGAATATTTTTAGACATAAAGCATACAAAGTAGGATTGAAGCTGACCAGTGAGCAAATCCAAATCATTGAGCGCACTATGGGTGTGTGTCGTTATGTCTATAATCTTTTCATAGCAACTAATCTCGATAATTACCGCAATGGTACTCATGAATATATGTCAGGCTATGACTTCTCGAAATGGCTTAACAACGATTACAGAAAGAGCAATTCTGATAAATTATGGATATGGGAAGTATCGTCCAAAGCTGTAAAGAAAGCCATAATGAACGCAGACAAAGCCTACAAGGATTTCATGAAAGGACGCAAGGGCTTTGTATCTACCACGCAACAATCAGAGCGATTTAACGGTAGAACGGTACAGGGCGAAAATCCCGATGTTAGGCTGGGTACGTTTCAAGGAATGCGGCTATGTTCCGAGAAAATCTAAAGCAATAAGCGTAACGGTAACGAAGCGTGCAGGAAGATATTTTGCGTCATTCGTTTTCGAGACTGATGCAGCAGTACCAGTACAAAGCACAAAAACGGCAGGTATCGGAATAGATTTGGGGGTAAAGAGTTTTGCGGTAATATCAGACGGCAGGAATTATCCGAATATCAACAAAACGGATAAGACAAGAAAATTAACACGGAAGCTGAAGCATGAACAGCGTAAACTTTCACGCAAAATACGAAAAAACAAACAACGAAAGGAGGGAGCTGCTAGTAAAAAGTGTAAACATTCCAACCTAGACAAGCAGAGATTAAAAGTACAGCGGGCGTATATGAAACTGAGTAACCAACGCCACGACTACATCAATAAAACTGTACATGAGATAGTAATTACACGGCCTGAGTTTATCACGATAGAAGATTTGAACGTATCGGGAATGCTGAAGAACCGTCATTTGTCGAACACAATAGCGAGCTGTGAGTT
>CAJODC010000054.1 GCA_905233215.1 uncultured Synergistales bacterium | reverse complement strand
AGAGAGAATTACCTTGCTGTCGTCAACGATAATGACGTTTGGATTTTCTTCGCTCTGAGCCGCGAGCCTGAACAATTCATTGACATCAACACCGAGACAATCAGCAATCCGGCAAATCATAGTAGCGTCCGGCAGTCTGCTGGCATTTTCCCAGCGTGCAACTGTAGAATGATTGACGAACATTTGATCACCGAGCTGTTTCTGGGAAAGTCCTCTTTGCTCTCTCAGCTTACGCAGGTTTTCAGCAAACAAAAAATTCACAATCACGCCTATGGAAGCTAATTCATCAATCTTACCTTTTGTCCTTCTTTGAGCAGGTGTGTTCCAGCGACAACAATATATTCTCCGCTGTGAATGTCTTTGCCTGATATTTCAATCATGCCGTTGTTTTGAGGTAATCCTACTTTCACGGGAATACGGGTTACAGCTCCGTTTTTGCAGAGCCACACAAAATTTGTTTTGCTTTCGGCTTGGTCAGTTAAGGCTGTCATCGGGACAATAAATGAGGAAGATTCATTTTTCGCGTTGTGAGTCTCAACCTCAACGCTTGCGGCCATGCCCGGAAGAAGCGCGACATCATTAACCGGCGGCATAACGGCTGTAACAGGGAAAGTATTTGTGTTCGGATCAGCTTGTACCACAAACTCTTTGAGCTTGAGCGGAAACACTTTACCTGGCAAAGCATCGAAATGCGCTTGAATTGATACCAGCTTTTCGGCACTGCTCGATAACCAGAGAATATCACTATCCGGTATGTTGAAGACGACTTCCATTGTTGATATATCCTGAAGGCTGAAAATAGTTTCACGTGCTGTAATTTCCTGAAAACCCTCAACCATTCTGTCGGCAATAATTCCGCTGAACGGTGCCCTGAGATTCGTATCCTTCAGCGAATCACGTACTGAAGCTGTTTGTGCTTTAGCGGCGTTCAGAGCGGCAAGAGTAACATCAACCTGAGTCTTGTACGTGTCATACTGAGCGCGTGATACAACTTTCTGCTTGTAGAGATTCTCGTAACGCTTGAAGTTGGCTACAGCGTCATTATATTGAGCCTGAGCCTGTGCCTGACTGCTTTCCGCCTGCCTAAGCTGTGTCTGGAAATCTCTTGTGTCTAAGGTCGCAAGAAGATCGCCCTTTTTCACTTTCGTTCCATTTTCGACAAGTATACTTTTGATTGTTCCTGATACTCTGAACGAAAGACTGACTCTTTTTCCGCCTTGAAGAGTACCGTAATAACGCCACCTGCCATAGCCGTCATTACCGTTAAGGACAAGCGTTTTCACAGGACGGATAATTTCAGGCTTAACTTCTTCCGTGTTCTTTCCCTTGAAAGTTTCGAGAGCGAAATACGCTCCTACAACTATCGCAATTAGTACAACAGCATTCAATAATTTCTTCATGAAAATCACCTCAGCGCAAATTTATTCTTCTTCGTATTCTTCGTCTTCTTCTTTGTCTTCAGGATTCGGGACTCCGTAAGCAATCGCCGTCATTACGGGAATGAATATCATCGTGAGAACTGTGCTTACTGTAAGACCTCCCATGATTGTTACAGCCATAGAGCCGAACATACTGTCCGAGACGAGCGGTATCATTCCCAAAACTGTAGTGCCTGCTGACATTGCTACAGGGCGCAGACGGCTGACTCCTGTGTCAACGATTGATTGATACCTGTCTTTGCCTGACGCGAAATCGCTTGCTACTTGGTCAAGAAGGACGATAGAATTTTTCGCAAGCATTCCGACAAGGCTTAAAACTCCGATGATGGCCATGAAACTCAATGACATATCAGCGAGCAAAAGTCCGAGAACAACGCCGATTAAAATCATGGGGATTGAGCCGAAAATAATAAACGGCTGTTTGAATCCGTTAAACAGAAACACCATGATCGTGAACATAAAAATCAAGCACGGTGCGAACATCTTAGACATTCCGCCCATAGCGTCGCCCTGACTTTCAGCTTCTCCGCCCCATTCAAATGAATAGCCTGCCGGTAATGGGATAGCCTCAACCTTGCTCTTGATGCGCTCCTGCATTTTTGAGGGTGAAGCACCGAACGTAACATCGCTCATTACTGTGAGAACACGCTGACGGTTTCGGCGCATTATGATACTGTCGTCAAAGGTAGTCTCAAAGCCTGAGAATACAGTACTCAAAGGGACAGCAGTATTTGACGCTGGAGCCCAGACCGGGCTTGACAAGAGATTTTCGATCTTGTTGCGTTCCTCTGGAATGAGATTCATCATTATCTGGAGCGTTTTATCACCGTCTCTGAATGCTCCTACAGGGTATCCTCCAGTTGCTGTCATGATTGCTGCGTTTATCTGAGGCCGTGTAAGACCAAGCTGCTGCATTGCGTCACGGCGGACTTGAGGCCTGTATGTCGGGACTCGTTCTCGCCAGTCTGTGCGCACACAGTTATGTATCGGATCATCTTCGAGAATGTCTCTTGCCTTCTGCGCCAACTCTCTGAGAGTGTCAGAATCAGGGCCGTAAAAACGAGCTTCAATTACTGGACCGCCTCCGCTGCCTTTTGCGAGTAGTTTGCAGACTCCTTCAACACCGGGCATATTGTTATCAATGTACGCTTGTGTTTCCTGCAAAACATCGGCAGGATTCCCACCGGCTTTGATTTCTACGAGCATTTCCGAGAAAGAATTGTCTGACTCAGGCGGTGAATATGTCAGCATGAATCTTGAACTTCCTTGACCGATAAAGCTGCTGACATTCTTGACATCTGGACGTTCCAATAACTTTTTGGCGAATTTTTCCGTCATGTCTCTCTGAGCGTTTATTGATGTGCCTTCCCTCTGCCATAAGTCGACCGTGAAATACATAGCTGTTGAACTCGGGAAAAATGTCTGGTCAATGAAGCCAAACCCTATCAGTGAGAAAAAGAAAAGTCCGAGAACGATAACAACGGTCATGAATCTGCAATGCAGACAAAATTCAAGCAATGATTTATAGGCTCTGAACAGGAAACTGCCGTAAGGATCTTCATTAGAGTTTTGCCCGGAAGGTTTCAGCATCAGTGCGCCGACTGCCGGAGTTGCAGTTATTGCCATGAGCCAGCTCAATATCATGGAAATTCCGACAACCTGAAGGAGGCTTCTGCAATATTCGCCGGTACTGTCTGGTGATAAGCCTATAGGGGCGAACGCAAGCACAGCGATTAAAGTACCTCCCAGCATTGACCAAGTTGACCCTGAAACAGTTTCAGAGGCTGCGTCTTCTGTTGACTGTCCTCGCTGAACTCCGACTAACATGCCTTCAGTTACCACTATAGCGTTATCGACAAGCGAACCCAGAGCGATAATCAAGGCCGCGAGTGAAACCTGCTGAAGGAAAATTCCCTGCTGATTCATGACAATGAGGGTGCCTGCGACGGTCAAAAGAAGAATAATACCGATTAACAGTCCAGAACGGAGTCCCATAAAAACCAGAAGGACTCCCACGACAATAACTAAAGACTCCATGAGATTAACAACGAAGTCATTGACGGAATTTACTACGCCTTCTGACTGCATGTAAATTTCATCGAGTTCTATTCCTATCGGCCTGTTGACTTCGAGTTCTTCGAGCCTTTTCGTAACAGCCTCGCCCATAGTTACAACGTTTCCGCCCTGAACTGTTGAAATACCGATACCCAAAGCGGGCTTGCCATTGAAGAACATCATCATGCTCTGAGGATTCACGTAATCACGCCTTATTGTGGCTACTTCTTTGAGCCTGACTAATTTCCTGTTGGCACTGCTGATTACGACCTCGCCAATATCTTCAACGGACATGATGCTACCGCTTGTGTTGATTGTGATGTATTGTTCACCGCTGAAAGTCTGCCCCATTGAGGAGATTTTATTTTGTTCGTTAAGCACGCTGAAAATTGCATTAGGAGAAAGTCCGAGAGAACTGAGCCTTGAAGTTGAGAACTCGACATAAATTGCTTCAGACTGTTCACCGAGAACATTAACCTTTGCGACTTCAGGAACTAACACGAGTTCTTTCTTCAACTCTGTAGCGTACTGCCAAAGTTCCCTCATTGTGAAGCCGTCGCCTGTGAGAGCGTAATACTGTCCGAAGACATCGCCGTAATCGTTGTTGATAGCGATGGAACAGCCTTCCGGTAAATTCGACTGAGCGTCATAAATTTTCTGGCGTAATACATTCCATACTTGTGGGAGTTCATTTGACGTGTATTGATCCTTAATATCGACATAAATCACAGCGACTCCGGGAATACATCGTGTTCTGATTTTCTTTACCTCGCCCATTGCCTGAACAGCGTCTTCAATTCTGCTTGCTGCTTCTTCTTCTACTTCATACACAGTAGAGCCGGGATATATTACAGAGACGACAGCGGTTTTGATTGTGAAATTGGGGTCTTCAAGTTTTCCGATGCTGTAATATGCGGAGACTCCGCCGAGTGCAATTAACACGCAGATAAATAAAACAACCGTACTTCTTTTTATGCTTGCGCGCGCGATGTCCACAAATATTTGCTCCTTTTAATTATTCTTTCCCACATTAAATTTTGTGGCAATATAATACCACAAAATTCAAGCATATTGGTTTGACAATATAGAACGCTCAAGATTTTACGACAGAAAACGATCAAAGGGATTCATTCTCTTACTACTCCGCTATGATGTACACCTCTTCCGACTCCTGTTCGCCTGATTTCGCACTGACTTTGAAGTCATCGTGTATCAGCTCGGCTGGAAGCGTGAACTTCCCTTCGCCTGATACCGTTACGTTCTCCACTGCTTGGTCATCTACGTACACTACCACGTCAGTGACATTAACGATGAAGTGAAGCGGCCTATTCGCTTTAACCTTCACCATGTCGCTGTCTTTCCCGTCATAACTCTCCACTATGTCTTCGCTTTCGACTCTGAGAAGCAATGACGGAGTGAAGGTCGCTGTTCCGTCTTCTGTGTCAATATTCGGAAGCGAGGTTATACCGTCAGAGATTTCAAGTGTTGAGGTCTCTTCCTTTACATCAGTTTGCGACTCTTCCTTACTTGACGCTTCTGTTTTCGTTATCTTAACTGTGTACTTCTTGCTCACTGCTGCGCCGTTTTTGTCAGTCGCTTTCAGCGTGAATGTGAATGAGCCTGCCTTCTTCGGCGTTCCTGACAACGTTGCTTTTGCTCCTGAGAACTTCAGCGTCATTCCAGTAGGTAGCGTCCCTGTACTCGTCCACGTGTACGGAGCTGTCCCTCCGCTGACAGTCGCTGTGCCTGACGTGTATTTCGCTTTCACTACTCCATTCTTGAACGTCCCTGATATTGTCGGCTGTGTGATTTTCACCGTGTACTTCTTGCTTACTACCGATCCGTTCTTGTCCGTTGCCTTCAGCGTGAACGTGAATGTCTCTGCCTTCTTCGGAGTTCCTGATAATGTCGCTTTTGCTCCGGAGAACTTCAGCGTCATTCCGTTCGGGAGCGTCCCTGTACTCGTCCACGTGTACGGAGCTGTTCCTCCGCTTACCGTTGCTGTGCCTGACGTGTATTTCGCTTTCACTACTCCTCCCTTGAACGTTCCTGATATTGTCGGCTCGGTTATCTTCACTGTGAACGATTTTGTCGAGGCCACTTTGTTTTTATCTACTGCCTTGACCGTGAACGTATAACTTCCTGCTTTGGTCGGCGTTCCGCTAATCTCTCCACTTTCTTTCTTTATCGTTAGACCGTTAGGCAGTTTCCCTGATGATACGCTCCAAGTGTATGGCGATGCTCCTCCTTCAGCTTTCAGGGCTGAACTGTACGGGGCTTTCACTGAAACCGCTGTTAGTATACTTCCTGTGATTGTCGTCTGCGTTATCTTCACCGTACAAGCCTTCGTTGCCGCTACTTTGTTCTTGTCTACTGCCTTAACTGTGAATGTAAACTTTCCGGCCTTTGTTGGTGAACCCGTGATTTTTCCTGTCGTCTCATTGAGCTTCAAGCCATCTGGTAACTCTCCCTTACTTATTGACCATGTATATGGTTTTGCTCCGTTAGAGGCCGTCAGTGTCCCTGCATATGTACTCTTACGAGTCGCTGTCGATGGGATTGTTCCTGATATTGTCGTCTGTGTTACCTTCACAGTATAGGCTTTCGTTGCTGCTGCTCCGTTTTTGTCCACTACCTTAACTGTGAATGTAAACTTTCCGGCCTTTGTCGGTGAACCCGTGATTTTTCCTGTCGCTTCACCTAGCTTCAATCCATTGGGCAAAGCTCCTTCGCTTATTGACCATGTGTACGGTTCCGCTCCGCCTATCGCTTTCAGGGTCGAGGTGAATGTGCCTTTTCGAGTCGCTGTTGATGAGACTGTTCCGCTGATCTTGGTCTGAGTCACTGTTACCGTATAAGTTTTTGTCGCCGTCACTCCGTTCTTGTCCTTCGCTTTCACGGTGAATGAGAATTTTCCTGCCGTTGTTGGAGAACCTGCAATGACTCCTGTTTCTGTGTTCAACGTTAAACCATCGGGAAGTTTTCCGCCACTTATCGACCACTTATACGGTGATGTCCCGTTTGAAGCCTTGATCGTTGCTGTAAACGCCGCTTTACACGTTGAAGCCGTCGGGACTGTTCCTGTTATCGTCGTCTGTGTTACTTTCAGCGTAAACTTCTTTGAACTTTCTCCGGCTGCGTTTTCGGCCTTCACTGTGAACGTATAGCTTCCAGCCTTCGTTGGCGTTCCTGAAATCTTGCCCGATGTACTGAGTTTCAACCCTGCTGGTAACTCTCCTGTATGCGTCCAGATTATTGGCGTTGTTCCCGATGCTTTGAGCTGAAGCGAGTATGACTTCTTTCTCACTCCATTACTCAGCTTGCTTGTCGTTATTTTCGGAATTTCTTCATCTAGTACAGGTGAAATCTGCGCAACATTCGAAATGAAAAGACTTGTTCCTTTGTTATCACTTGGATTGTGTGAGAAGCAAAACGCCCTTATCGCTCCCATATCCTGACTCGTGAATATCAGCTTTCCGCCGAATTTCTTTCCTGTTTTATCTGACGATGACAGCTGGAAAAAACAACAGCCTTCTTCATCACCGATTGCAAGATACATTTCATCTAAAGCAGCCTGTGCAGAAATTGCCGTAATCGTTACTGTCTGGGAATTGTTGTCTGCTGCCTCTGAAACTTTACGATACATATTCAGTTTTATTCCCTCAGTTAATCGCGCTTCATCAGACGCACTGTCAGCCCTCACTGAAACAGGAAGTGATCTTACCGATGAGCGAGCAGCATTGCCGACTACATTTGAAGTTTCAAAACTATTTGCATTCCCCTTCAGAAGCTCAACAATTCTGTTCCTTATGTCTTCGCGTTTAGTCAGTGAATAATGACGAGAACTCCACCCAGTATAAACCGTGCTTGTATTGTCGGTGAAATGTGGCTTTGCCATTGCGCTTAAAGAACCTACAACTAAATCATGGGCATCATTATAAAACAACGCACCCATTAAAGTGTTTTCCGCCATTGAACTAAACTTCACGCCAAGTCCAACAATGCACATAACAGGCGCAGCAGCAGCCCAAGGAGTCGCAAACAGCCCCATTCCAAACTCAATAGCAGTATCTCCAAGCAGCTCTACCACATTTCCGGCAATATTAAGGGTATACGACACATCACCGTAAATCACGTGCGTGGGCACATAAGGCATGTCGAATAATCTATCTGTCTTCATCTCTGACAAGGCATTTTTGAGATTGCTGATATATGAAGACCCGAAAAGTTTTGACAGCATGAAATCAGCAATGAAAGCTGTACCGCTTAAGCCGGGATAAAGTTTAGCAACATCAGCCGTTCCAAGCAGAATATCAGCCCATGGCGTTCCGTAATATGGAGTCGCTATGCTGATAAGCCGTCTCACCATTC
>CAJODC010000053.1 GCA_905233215.1 uncultured Synergistales bacterium | reverse complement strand
CCAGTTCAAACTTCCGTCGCTCAACTTGCATGTGTTACGCACGCCGCCAGCGTTTATCCTGAGCCAGGATCAAACTCTCAGTAAAAATTTTGTGAGATTTCTGATTCTAGGCTTCTATAAATCGCAAAACAAAAACTTACAATCTCATCTGTAAAATTACTCTGTCAACATACTCGAAACGATGTTACCATTTCGCCCGTTGCCTTGTTTCTTCGGCTCTTCTCTCTTGGAGCGTCTGCCTCTCTCAAGCGCAACAGAAAGAATTATACTCCCCTTTTTCATAATGTCAACACTTTTCCCATAAAGTTTTCAAAAAAGATGCTAAATGCGCTCCACTGCTGGAAAAATTCAAGCACTCCAATTTCGGCACTTGAATCAATTTTGGGCATCGCTGCCGTCATCATTGCTGATTTCACCTCGAATTTCACCCTTTCGGCAAATGCTCTTTATTCGGCAGTATCTGCACCTGTCAGAATCATAATCAGGCGAAAATCTCTCTCCCTTCAGTATTCTTACTGCGCACTCCATAGCGTAGACACCTTCGTTGAATCTCTGCTGAATGTTCGTGTCAGGTCTTGATTCTCTGCCGTCCTTCACTGGAAAGAAGCCTCTGAATTTTTCGGCTGTACCCTGTGAGAATGTCCCGGAAACTTTCCCGTCCTCATGGCCGAGTATGTACACTCCGGATAATTCGCAGTCATCTTCGTTGAACATTGCAGCGTATAACGATAATTGCAGGCCGTGAGAAAATTCTTTGTTGTCGATGTTCCATGACTTCTGGGAGATGTCCTTCATTCCTGCGTCATAGTTGTAACTGGCCATGCTTCCCTCTTTGTAGTCGGCAATAAATGCTATCTTAGAGCCGTTACGGCCTCTGAGAATTTCTATCCTGTCGCACTGTCCGAAAAATTTAACGCCGTCATGTTCAACCCTCAAGTGTGCTTCGTCCTCAAGCAATATTCTCTCGTGTTCGTAATCCTCGTGGAACTTGTCTAGTATTACCCCTTGAACGCCCGCGAGCCTGTTTGCGCGAAATTGAAGCCCTGTGAGTTTTCTTTTGAGTCTCTTGTTCGTTACTAAAGGCGAAAAATTCTTGTAGTCTTCATCTTCTGCCTTCATCAGCCTTTCCCACTCTGATTTTGCGATTGACGTGAAATAATTTCCCGATGCTTTCATGTCATCACGGTAAATTTTCCAGACACACTCCCAGTATTTATGGAGCATGTTGCCCCATTCAACAGGCGAGACCAATTCCGAATCAGGCTGATACAGTTCCGCTCTTCTGTGCTGATACCAAAGGAACGGACACTCTAAAAGCTCCTGAATATCACTTGCTCCGACAAAATCAGCTCTCACACTGACAGACGGAGCTTTTCGCTTCTCCCTGCCGTCAGCGTCAATCCCGATGAACCTGTAGCCGTCAGAGCCGAGAAGAATATTTATTCCTTCGGTCTTGATGCTCTTCGTTGTCCAGTCCTTCATGTCATCAGTAAATTTCTTCAGGAACGGAGAGTCAGATACAGGCCGTCCGTCATCATCAAGAAGAGGACGAGACAATATCGTCATGCTCTCGCCGGTCTGAAGCAAACGCCGGAAGAGTGCCTCTCTCTGTTCAGCTTTCTCTTTCGTTCGAGGGAGGTAGGCTTCATTCTCACGGAGCTTTTCACGTTCCTCATTGCCCAAAAGAGGCGAACTCTTCATGTTAGGCGACCATGTTTTCTGCGTTACTCTCGACATTATCCACACTGGGAATGACGACAGGACCGGCGGTTGACCCGTGAAGATTCTCACCGAGTTAGTGAGCTGAATCTGCGCTCGGACGTGCGAATTTCTGCACCAGTCAGCAAGATATTCATACGCCTCATCACCGCTTAACCTTTCATCTTGAACATTGCCTAAGTCGGGTAAAAGTTCATTGAGTGAGAGCAGCTTTTCATCAACCGTTTGAATCGCACTGGCTGTCAGTCTCATTGACTCGTCAAGTTCAGGATAAGGCGCGATGTTGTCGAGACGATCAAGCCAAATTCCCTCAGTGTGAAGAAAATTACTGAACGCTCCCATTATTATCGCTGGAGTATTCTTGACCCTGAGGACAGCGCAAAATTTTTTGATCGCTTCCATTGCCGTCAATGCAGTCTCGAAAGTGTTATGATGTTTTTCGTTGAGGTATTCAATCCAACTGTCAAGACCAAAACGCCCGGCACGGTGAGCCTTCCTGACAGGAAAATTTGAACCGGCGAAACAAGGCTGTGTGAGCATAATTGCGGTGTCATAAGCTGGAAAATTCTCAGTGGTCAAATTACGGAGCAATGAGAGTATTTTTCCCGGCAACGTTCGGCTTATCGCTATTCCGTCAGCAAAATCATAAGGCACTGAATAACGTTTGAAGGACTGAGCGAACGCCTCTTCTCTTCCTTCGCTTATCATTAAGCCGATAGAGTCGAAACCGGGAAATTCTCCGCCGACGTTCCACTTTCCTTTTGACCACAAAGCAAGAAGACGGGCTATGATTTCGGGTTCTAGGCCCGGTTCGGCAGGTGAGACAGTGATTAACCTTCCTGATGAATGACATGATGATTTCGCTAGCGATAACTGTGAGTCTGAATCGTAAAAGTGAGGCATGAACGCTTCGGGTTTGACGGTGATTATCTGTCTGCATCGGTCGCGGATTGCCTCAACGAGTTGGAGCTGGCCATGATTGAACGACAGGAAGCCAGCGAACACGATGATGTAATCTTTTCCCCAGCCTTGATCGGCAACAATGGCATCGTACGCTGCCGTGTAGACTTGCGCACTGTCGAGAAGATTGAAAGTGGACAAATATTTCAGGTAGTCCGAGTAAACTCTAGGCAGTAGAAATTCTGAAGGGTTATCGCTGTCAGGGTATAGGGGTAATTGTTCGGGTCTTACGGCCTCGTTCAACAATTCCCTTATGTCGTCAGAAAGTACAGCAATGAATCCTGAACGTTCAATGCCGGGAAGAGCTTTCACTTTTTCACCGAGAGATTTAATCGTGTCATTGAGTATCTTTTTGAGTATCAGCAAATGATCGGGCGGTGATAAAACTCTTCGTCTTCCTTCTCCGTAAACATCATCGTAAATGTCCTGCCATGTCCAGAGATTTGAAGTGTCATCGAGAGGCCACCACCTTTTATCTTTTCTTGACGGAATGACGAAGCGGAGTCTCTTTCTGTCATTCTTGAAATTGTCGGCGATTCTTCTGATTAACTCTTTGAACTGCGAACCGCTGCTGTATGAATATGATAATGTTGACATTACGCTTGCTCCTGTGATTTTTCCATGAGGTTAATGAAATCGGACATAAGGCGGAAATCATCTTGTTTCAATTTCTTGGAGGCCTTAAATTTTTTCCAGTCATCATAGAGATTTCTTTTCCTGAGAAAATTAACGTGAGCTGTATAGATTGCTTCACGCCATAATTGAGAGAATGATTTTTCGTTGTCTGGCATTGTGAGTCGACTCCTTTCGTGTTAATTATACAAAAAGAGCCGGGAACTTTTGCTGTTAGTGCTAAAATATGCTGAAAATCATTCGGAAAAGAGGACGATATTTTGATGAAACGTAACATTCTCTTGACAGCGTTAATTCTGTCATTGCTGGCTGTTCCGGCAAATGCTGATCTCGCTGTCCTCGAACGCGGTCTGACTTCGGGCAGAATAATTTATTCAGTCTCGGACAGTGCCTATCTATCAAAGAGCGGTAAAGCCCTCACAGAGTCATCAATCGCAAAACTCTCGTCAAGTGATTACTCTAAGACAGGACTTGTCGCTGACGGCAACACTCGTTTGATTCTCCGCTACCAGTCCGAGTCGGCAGGCAGCGTAACCTTCAGTGTTTCCCCTGAAATCGCAGGCTCAAGGCTCGAACGCTTCACCAACAGACAGCTCATCACAGCTCCTGTCGAGTCGGCAAAAGTCGGAGACATCTATCAGGCTTCAGCGGTCTTCGTTGCTCCCGAAACATGGCCGTCAACACTCGCTTACCCCAAAGCCGAGTTCACCGTTACAGCCTCGTTCACTCCGTCAGACGGCGGACAGTCGGCATCAGAGTCGAAAACTCTCACGCTTCAGGCTCCCCCTGTAGTGTTAATTCACGGAGCGTTCAGCAACAATGAGGACGCATTCGGCTACGGCAAAGGCACAAAGTCAGGAGTCTGGCACAAGCTCAAAAGCGCAGACCTCACCGTAACAGGCTGGAACTACCACAACAAGAAAGGCCCGAAAGAACTCATCGCCAACAACAGCAACGGACTCGCTAAAACTATCGCCGACACTCTGAACAATCTCAACGCAGGCGGAATCGCCGCTACACGTGTTGACTTGGTGACTCACAGTTCTGGCGGATTGATTGCTCGTCAGTACCTCCGCAATGACATCGACACAGGCAACAAGACCGCTAACTCTTACGGACTCGGAACAGTCCGCAGAGTCGTTACGATAGCCTCTCCAAATCTCGGAACTCCTATAGCTTCATACCTTGCCGGAAAATTCGAGGAGCTTCCGTCATCGTGGCAGAACTGGACGGCGAAATCATGGTGGCAAAATGTCGGCTATACTCTCATCAAGGCTCTTGCTCTCCGTGATTATGACGTTAATGGAATGCTTGACGATTTGCGCCTGAAAAGCTCATTCATTGCCGGACTCGGTTATCCCGGCGTGCCGTTCCATTCTATTTACGGCAAAATCAAATCTGACAATGACAAAATCAATCAGCTATTCGATGACGTTGTGAATCAGAATATAGTCGGCCTTCAGCAAATTGACTGGCTTCCTGAGCAGACGGTTGACATGCTGACTTCCTCAAGGCTTGCGCTGATAAGCGGTGTTCTAAAGGGAATATCAGATGATATACGCTTCAAGGAATTACTCGGCGCACTTTTCGGTGATGATGATTATGATTTGATCGTCTCAGAATCTAGCGCAAAAGATATTTTCCCGTCAAACGCCGTAACATCATTCGAAGGACTTGGCACTCATAATCACATCATGATCGCTCGTCAGAATGACACGGGCGAAAGAGTATTGGCACTCCTCAAGGGCGGTACTGACAGCTTCATGACGAACACGGCTTCAACATCGGAATATGACGCGGCTTTTGACACGGCTGTAACCTCATACGGCGAATATCTCAGGGCAAGTGAAGGAGATTCGAGCGAATATCTTGACAGCTCACTCACTATCAACGCTACAGATCCTAAAAACGAATACATGGGATCAGATGATGATGAGCCGACAATACAGAGCGTGAAAATTTCGGGCGTTTCAACATCGGCCTTCAGCGATGATGTTTATGTTGTGATAAAAGACTCATCGGGCGTGGCGGGATTCTTCCGTACGGATCAGTGGAACGGGAAGAACTCATTTGACGTTGACTTATGGGCTGACAGTCAGAACAAAGGCGTTATAGAAGTGTCGTACCTTACTGTTCAGGACGAAAAGCTGAAGATGTCCCCGTCTAAGACGATTGTATTTGCTCCTGTGCTTTATGACAAAGTAACGGAGATTTCATTCTCGAACGGCGGAAAGATTTACGGCTCTGCCGGTGATGAAGTTCACATAGGACTCATTGCTCACACTGCTGACGGAGATTATGATATTTCGTCTCCTCTTTTCGGTCTTGTGTCATACAAGTTATCAGACAGCGTTTCAGCGTCAGAGTCAAGCATCGCAGAAATCACAGACGAAGGCAGCGTGAAATTCCTCAAGGAAGGTTCAGTAACGATAACAGCGAGTGCTTACGGAAAAACCGCCAGCGCAAGCGTAAGCATAGTACCGTCCCAAACGGAAGAAGACACGACAGCAGATATTGAAGGAGGAACAACTTCAGGCGACAAGAATATCGGCACAAGCTCATCAAGCGGAGGCTGTAACGCAGGACTCGGAGCGTTAATTCTTCTGTCAGCAATTTCAATCTTCATGAAGCGTTCACGTTAAGAGCAAAGAAATTCCCGGAATCTCAATGACTCCGGGAATTTCTTTTCTTAGCTGAAAAATTCTAGCCGGCACAGCCGCCCCCGCAGCTTGCACAGCTTCCCGAACAGCCTCCGCCGAATCTCCACGAGTTAATCACGGGCACAAACACATCAAGTATGGCCTGAACATCATCTCCGCAGCCGTCATCTTCCGTCAGCTTCAAATAATCCATAACGCTCTCTTTTGTCTCGTAACCGTCAAGAATGCTCTGCACTATGTCGCGCAGAAAAACTTCTTTTGCCTCACACACGGGAGTGTCAGCAGGCGCACGCGCCCAGTCAACAGTTTCAACTTCTCTTGCTTCCATTTTTGCACCTCGTAAAAAAATTCCCGCAAGACCCCTCAATGAGTCCTGCGGGATTCTCTGTCGATATTATATTACAGATTACAACTTTGCAGCTATAGCCTGAATAAACTGCTTGCTGTCGACAACCTGAGGCACAACGCCTTCGCAAAGTCCGCTGAGGTCTTTTGTCATGACTCCGCCCTCGATTGTTGAAATTGTAGCCTTCTCGAGTTTGTCGGCGAATGCAACGAGGTCATTGTTTCCGTCAAGCTCTCCGCGTTTCCTGAGCGCACCGCTCCACGCGAAAATCGTTGCGACCGGGTTCGTTGATGTCATTTTGCCCTCGTCGCGGTAACGGTAGTAGTGCTTCGTTACTGTTCCGTGCGCTGCTTCGTACTCGAAATTCCCGTCAGGAGACACAAGCACGCTTGTCATCATTGCGAGCGATCCGAACGCTGTTGAAACCATGTCGCTCATAACGTCGCCGTCATAGTTCTTGCAGGCCCAGATGAATCCGCCCTCGCTCCTCATGACTCTCGCTACTGCGTCATCAATCAGAGTGTAGAAGTATGTGATTCCGGCTGCGTCAAATTTCGCTTTGTATTCCTTCTCAAAAATGTCTTGGAACAACAGTTTGAACGTCTGGTCATACTGCTTTGAAATTGTGTCCTTTGAGCTGAACCAGATGTCCTGCTTTGTTGAGAGCGCATACTCAAAGCACGAGCGGGCGAATGAGCAGATAGAGCTGTCTTTGTTGTACATGGCCTGAAGAACGCCGGGGCACTCGTACTCGTAGACGGTCTCGCGGAACTGTGCGCCGTTTTTGCCGGTGAAAAGAAGTTCAGCCTTGCCCGGTTCCGGGACTCTGTACTCAGTACCGCGATAGACATCGCCGTATGCGTGACGTGCGATAGTGATGGGCTTCTTCCAGTTTTTGACAACGGGCTTGATGCAGTTCGTGAGGATAGGAGCGCGGAAAACTGTACCGTCAAGCACTGCCCTGATTGTGCCGTTGGGGGACTTCCACATTTCGTGAAGGTTGTACTCCTCGACACGCTGCTTGTTGGGTGTGATTGTCGCGCACTTTACGCCGACATGATGCTTCTTGATTGCTTCGGCTGCTGCCCATGTTACTTTGTCGCCGGTCTTGTCTCTCTCTGGCAGACCGAGATCGTAGTATTCGGTTTTAAGGTCAACAAACGGCAGAATCAGATCATCTTTGATAATCTGCCACAGTACACGAGTCATTTCGTCGCCGTCCATCTCCACTATCGGAGAGGCCATTGTTATCTTGCCCATATTGTAAAACTCCCTTCAAAAATTTTTCGATGTATAAATACCCCTCTTGGCACCCCTGCTCATGCAGGGAAAAAGTCATTTCCTCACCGTCCATCTCTACGATGGGAGGATCACCCCCGCCAGTACTGGGAAATGTGAACCAAGAGGGGATTATACTTCTCACATTTTAGTGTGCCTCTGTTGCTGTTCTTAGCGAGCTACTTCTTTCTGTTACGGTTTTTTCAATCCACGCTCCCACACAGGGAACGACCACGACTACTTTTTTCTGTTACGGTTAAAGTTGATTAAGCAGCCAGCTTTAACGATTGTTCTCTCGTTCTCGGTCATCGGCTGAATGTAAAGCTCCGCCTCGTGAGCCTTTCCGCCCTTGATGACATATGCCTTGATGCTGTCAAGTTTGTTGTCATCGAGTGCCTTACGGATTCCGGGCACGTATACATAATCGCCGACCTCGAAATCCGGCTGTCCCTTCAGGTGGAACGGAATCATGCCCCAGTTCATGCAGTTCGAGCGGTAACGCTTCGTTGCGTATTCCTGAGTGATGTTGGCGAGCGCACCGAGTACTCTCTGGCATGATGCAGCCTGTTCACGTGCTGAACCGTCGCCGGGCTTGTTGGCGTAAATCGTCGAACCGAACTCAATCGTCATCGGGTCAACGCCTTCCTGCCCCGGAATTGCCTTGATTGCTGCGTAAACTTCTGCAAGTTCGCC
>CAJODC010000052.1 GCA_905233215.1 uncultured Synergistales bacterium | reverse complement strand
CGATTGAGCTAATCAACGTCAAGAAATTACAGCTCGACCTTTGGCGAATGTATGACAACAACATACCGTATATTTTCGGCGATGAGTATACATACTTCGACAAGGACATCGCACAGAGAGTTTTCACGAAGGAACTGCCTCTGAGCCTGCCGTTGAACGAACGTGTCAGGAAGAGCATTCCTCTTGATGAGATCGTCAGCGGTGAGAGAGGAATATTCCTTTTGACAGCGAGAGATTCCGAAAAAGATTGGTGGGACGAAACGACTCAAATTATCAGCCTCAGCGATTTAGGGTCAACCGTAAGACTCTGGGACGATGCAATTCTTCTTTGGGTCAACAGTCTGACATCATCAAGCAGTGTAGGCAATGCAAGAGTAAAAATCTTCTCGGAGAAAAATCAGCTTCTCGCTGAAGGCACGACAAATTCAGGCGGAGTTTTCTACTACGAAGTCCCGGACGGAAAAACTTGGGAGACAGACAATCAGCCAAGCTTAGCGGTAATCTCAAAAGGCAATGACCTCAGTTATATTCAGTTGACGAGGAACTTGCTTAACCGTGAAATTTTTGACACTTCCGGGCGTGAATGGCTGAAATCAGGTTATGACGCAGCGATTTTCTCACCTAGAGACATTTACAGGACAGGCGAGACGATACCGTTCAAGTTCATCGTGAGGAATTTTGACGTTACCACGCCTGAAGCATTCCCAGTGATGTTCATCGTCAAGGACGCTCTCGGAAGAAAATTCGTTCAGGAGACAGCGACACTCAACGCCAGAGGCAGCGCAGTCAGCGAGATTAAATTACCTGCAAGCGCAATCACTGGAACATGGACGGCAAGTCTTGCTGTACCCGGCAACGAGGACAAGCCCATAGCAAGCTACAAGTTCCACGTTGAAGACTTCGCGCCCCCTCGTATCGAAGTCAAACTCAACAGCTACAAGCAGTATTTGATTCACGGCGATACTTTCACCGCTGACGTTTACGCGAGATGGCTTTTCGGTGCTGACGGTTCCGGCTTGAAGTACAAAACTTCATGGACGGCGAAAGAAGCATCTTTCACGCCGACACAGGACAGATGGAAGGGATTTTCATTCGGAGACCCTGAAAGGAAATTCTCAGCCGAGAACGGAGACATTGAGGAAAAAGAGCTTGACCACTTCGGAGCGGCAAAGGTCAGCCTTGAACTTGATGAGGACTGGCAAGCCCCGACAATCATCAACGTAACTCTTCGTACTGAAGTCATGGAAGACTCCGGGCGTTGGGTAGCGTCGACAATAACGAGGCCGTACTATGCAGTTCCTTACCTTCTCGGAATTGCTCCGGTCGATGAGAATTTCAGCGTCAGGCGCGATATTCCCTTCAAGGTTGCTGGCGTAACTCCTTCGGAAGAACCTGCCGATCCGGGCGAACTTAACGCTGAACTCTACAAGATAACGTGGAATTACAACATGGTCGAGATTGACGGGCGCAAACGCTGGCAGTCAACAGAAGAGTTACAGAAGGTTGACGAAAAGACATTGACGCTGAAAAACGGCTTCGGCGATGTATCATTCAAGCCTGAAAGCTACGGCAGCTACTTGGTCAGAATCAGCGATGCCAACGACAACGCAAGAGCCGTCTACAGGTTCTACGCCTCAGACCCTGACAACGCCGAATCGGGTTCGCAGTTAATCGACAGAATCGAAATGACTGCCGACAAAGATTCTTACGTACTCGGCGAGACCGCTCACATCAAAATCAAAGCTCCCTTCAAAGGCTTGATGATGATAACGGTTGAGAACGCCAAGATAATTGACCGCAATGTCAGAGTGATTGAAGAGTCAGAGTTCACATATGATCTCAGACTTACTCAAAACATGAGGCCGAACGTCTGGGTTACGGCGTGGCTAATCAGACCGGTGAGCAAGACTGACGCTGGGCAATGGGCATCACATAGGGCGATAGGACTGCTGAGAGTCAAAACTGATCTGTCAGATTACCGAATCAACATCGACATTTCCGCGCCTCAAAAAATAGAGCCGTCGCAAAAACTTCCAGTAACAATCAAGCTCAACGGTGCAAGCGAGTTAGTCAACCAAAACGCCGATGTTGCGATTGCTCTTGTTGATGACGGAGTACTCGGTCTGACACACTACAAAGTTCCCGACCTCTTGAGTCATTTCTGGGGTCAAAGGAAACTCAACTCTGAAGGCTACGACATCTACGACCAGTTAATACCGGTTGAGGACAGAGCGACAGAGCAGTTACACCCGGGCGGCGATGAAGGAATGGAGGCATTCGCGCCTGACGGAAACATTCAGCGTTTCAAGATTCTCTCAATGTTTGACGGAGTTATTTACCCTGATGACAACGGAACGATTCAAACAGAGTTCGAGCTTCCAGAGTTCAGCGGAAGGGCGAGACTATTCGTTGTGGCCGCTTCGGGGCGTAACTTCGGCAGTGCTGAGACAACGGTTGAGATTGCACGCAACATAGTAACGGAAGCAGGTTTACCGAGATTTGCGGCTCCGGGAGATTCTTTCGCCGTTCCTGTGTCAGTCTTCAACACATCGAACGTCAACCATGATGTCAACGTAAAATTGATACCTGAAGGCTTGATGCTGGATAATTCTTTTGCTGACCTGAAAATTTCGGCCGGTTCAAAAGCATCGTTCACTGCAAACGCTAAGGCACTCGGAGGAGCTGACAAAGCGGTTTTGCAGGTAGTAACGACATGGAACGAGAACGGCAATGAGCGTTCATTCACTCAGGAAATTGAAATGCCGGTGAGAGCCGCTTGGCCTGTTGTAACTGTTGGCGGTACAGGAACGTTTGAGAACGGACGGACGAAGCTGGACATACCGTTTGATGACTTTGACGGGAAAATTTCGGGTACTCTGACTCTTGCCGACACTCCTGCCGTAAACATCAATCAGGCTGTCAACTTCCTCAACTCTTATCCTTACGGCTGCCTTGAACAGACGATCTCTTCAGCGTGGCCGATGCTGATACTTCCTGACGCTGTAGCGGAACTTGACCCGTTAGTTTTCGGAGATGCTCAGGTTCGTGAGAGGGCAGAAGGCGCGATCGCCCGTATTCAGTCAATGCAGCTCTACAACGGATCATTCGCCATGTGGCCGGGAACTAATCAGACATACAACTGGGGGAGCGTCTACGCTGCACACTTCCTTTTGACGGCACACAACGCAGGAATTAACTTCCCCGAAGAAATGCTGAAGGGCGTAATGAACTGGATACGAGAATTTTTGTCGTCAATGCCTGAATACAGGTATGACGGCGAAGAAGCTGACGATTTGACCGCTAAGGCCTACGCTGTTTACGTTCTCGCTCTGAACGGAGAAAAGCCGCTCGGCTGGATTGAGTATCTTCGTGAGAATGAGGAGAGCTTGAGACAGTCGGGACACATCTACCTTGCCGGGGCTCAGTCTATTGTTGACGGGAAAGCCGACGCTCTGAGAGAACTCAACATCGGCAAGACAACGGGCTATTCAGGAATGACGCTTGAGTCTGACGCTAGGAACACGGCACTGCTTCTCACTATGTGGCTTAACGTTGAGCCTCAGTCGCCGGAAGTAACAGAACTTGCGGTGAGGCTGTCGAAATTGAGGTGGTACAGCACGCAGGACAACTCAGCGGCAATCATCGCACTTGCACGCTACAACATCGAGGCCGCCGGAGCGAAGAACGACATCAACGCTCACGTCAGCACCGAGACCAGCGACAAGCCGATTCTGAGCTACAAGAGCAACGAAGGCGCAAAGGGCGTGAACATCGCCGAGCTTCCTCGCGGAACAGGAATACTCATTGAGGCAGAGGGAAGCGGTCAGGGTTGTTACGCATGGAACATCACTGGAACGCCGAAGACTCAGCCCAAGCCCGAACGCCGTAACGTGAACATTGAATGTCTGTACTACGGTGAGGACGGAAGCATTCTTGATCCTTCACAGCCTGTTGAACACGGCAAAATCGTTCAGGTTGTACTCGGCGTGAAGCCTTCAATGACGGTCAACAATCTTGCTGTGAGCTACCTTCTTCCGGCCGGATTTGAGCTTGAGAATCCGAGACTTGATGACGGCATGAATGACGAAGGAAATTCATCGGGCGTTGTCAGTGATATTCGTGATGACAGGCTTGTTCTGTTCTTCGGGAGATTGTCGGGCGAGAGGTCTTACGGCTTCAAGATGAGGGCGGTAACTCGCGGAACTTTCCGTGTACCTCAAGTGAGTGCTGTCGGAATGTATGACGCTTCTATCAGGTTTACGGGAAGTGTTCAGCCTGACATAACAGTGAAGTAGGCAATAACTTCAGGGGTTAAGGGAGATTCCTTAATCCCTGATTTTTCGCTAGGAGTTTCGACTATGAGCAATAAGTACGAAAATTTTTTCAGATGGCTTCCGACAAAATTGAAAATTCAGGAG
This sequence comes from uncultured Synergistales bacterium, assembly GCA_905233215.1. Taxonomy (GTDB): domain Bacteria; phylum Synergistota; class Synergistia; order Synergistales; family Aminobacteriaceae; genus JAFUXM01. The sequence goes on along the minus strand of CAJODC010000052.1, from coordinate 4,516 downwards.
AAATTCGACAAAAATAATCAAAGTGGTGTTCTGTTTCCTCGTGGTGCTATTTACACTTGCTACATGGGTGAGAACATAGGCCATGAAAAAAGTCGTCTTGAGGCGAGACCCTGCCTTATAGTGTCAACTGACGGCATCAATTCAGCAAGCTCAAACGTTATCATAGTGCCTCTGTCAAAACAGATTAAGTATTCTGACCCTGTCAGCAAAAAACTGAAATACGAATGGCATTACGTTTTGCGAAAATCGAAATACAACGCCCTCAATTATGACTCTGCTGTACAGTGCGAGGATATTCGGTCTGTCTCAAAATCACGGCTTGGTCAGCTTATAGTCATAATTGACAAGTACGACATGGACAACATAAAGAAGAGACTCAAAAAGGCTTTGCAGATTTGATATAATTAACTCAGTTATATTCCTCTCCATAGTTCGAGAGGCAGCGATGTTTTTGATTATGGAACTAATTTTCGTTCCACGTACCAGTTTTATATCAATGAGGAGAGTTTGATTTCTCCTCATTGTTTTTGTTACTTCACCATCAGCAGAATCAGATTCAACACCGTCAAAGCCACGCCAGCTCCCGAAAGAATCACGGCAAGTCTCAAAAATTTCTTGACGTTCACGCCGTCATCATTCCCCGAATGCCCCGACACATCGACAACCGAAATATCAGACACAATATCCCTCACTTCATGAAGCAGTGCAGTGTTACTCTCTTCCGTCATCGTCGAAATCTCACGCGAAAATTCTTCAAGCTCCCTGCTGTGCGATTTGCCTTCTGCCCTCACAAGACCCTCAAGACCCGATAATATTTCCGGGTCAAAAGTCGGCTGAACTGTCTCGCGTCTTTCAGCATAGGTCTCGCAGAAAACTTTTATTCCTTCCGTCAACGCTCCGACACGATCCGATATTACGTCAATCTCTTTCAACAATTCTTCAGGCACTTCATTATTTTTCACTTCGGGTACAGGAAAATTGATATTCTTCAGCCCCGACTCCAATAAATTCGGAAACGTCTCGATTTTCTTGCTCAGTGTCGAAATTTCTCCGATTAAGTTCTCTATCGACTGTATAATCATGCTCCTTCCTGCTCTGGAATCATCGACATTCGCTCTTAACGCTCTCTCTACTGACGTTTTGATCTCCTGCGCTGTTCTGTTTACCCTCTCAACGGACACCGAAAAATCAGCGGCTGGCAAGGCTTCCGATAATGATTTCGACAAAACAGGCAGAATCTTCGCTGACAGTTCAGAAACTAATCGCGCAGTTATAGGGTCTAATTCATCGGGCATGGTAATTTTTTCAGCTCCAGTTAAAATGTATTCTGTGTTAATTAGTATAACAGGAGATGACATTTTGAGGCTACGTATAGGAACTCGCTCAAGCACTCTCGCACTTGTTCAAGCCGATATAATCGCAAGTGCCGTGAAAAAATCAATGCCGGACGCTGAAATTATCATAGTCCCGATAACTACATCAGGCGACAAAAATTTATCACCCTTCAGTTCTGACCCAAAAGGCATCAAAGGCTTATTCACTCAGGAAATCGAAAACTCTTTGAGAAATGGTGAAATTGATCTCGCCGTTCACAGCCTCAAAGATTTACCCGTGAATATAAGCTCCGATTTGCCGATAGTCGCTTACTCAAAACGTGATGATCCAAGAGATGTCCTAGTGTCAACAAAAAATATCTCCGTCATCGGTACATCGTCATCAAGAAGACGGGCTCAAGTTGAACGCCTATACCCTGACGCTAAAATTCTTCCAGTCAGAGGCAACATTGAGACAAGAATCAGGAAACTTGACAACGGAGAATTTGACGCTCTCATTCTATCGGCGGCAGGTCTGAAAAGATTGGGACTTTCACGGAGAATCACAAAGTATTTCACTGTCGACGAAATCATACCGGCTCCGGCTCAAGGCATTATCGCCTGTCAGGGAAGAGAAGGTGAAAATTATTGTTACCTTGAGGAAGTTGACAATAAAATTTCACGGCTCTCGGCAATCGCAGAGCGCAGTTTTTCCAGAACATTGGGAGCAGGCTGCAACATTCCGGCAGGGGCTTACGCTGAAATTGACGGCGACACTCTAACGCTGAGAGGCTTCTTCGGTCGTTCGGCTGTAATGTCGGGAAAAGTATCAGAGGCCGAGTCAATCGGTCGAAAACTGGCGGAGGCGGTGCTGTCATGATATGGCTTGTCGGTGCAGGGCCGGGAGATTCTGGACTGCTGACCCTGAGAGGCTTCGAGGTGTTGAAGCGTGCTGACGTTGTGATTTATGACAGGTTAGTCGGCGAAGGAGTACTAGCAATGATTCCAGAGTCAGCCGAAAGAATTGACGCTGGAAAATCATCAGGCACTCACAAAATGAGTCAGAGTGAAATCGAGTCGGCCATGATAAAATTCGCTAAGTCAGGCAAAAATGTCGTCAGGCTCAAAGGAGGAGACCCTTTTGTTTTTGGTCGAGGAGGCGAGGAGGCAGAAGCGATAATTTCGGCAGGCTTGGCGTTCGAGATAGTGCCGGGCGTTACAAGTGCCTTGAGCGTTCCGGCCTACGCTGGAATACCGGCGACTCACAGGGCTTTCTGTTCGGGCGTAAACATCTTCACCGCTCACGACAAGAATAACCTCGTCCCGGATTTCTCGAACTCAACATCAGTTTTCCTCATGGGAGCGGAAAACGCCGGGTGCCTTCAGTCAAAACTCCTTGAGACAATGAGTCCCGATACCCCCTGTGCTGTAATCTCAAACGGTACAACATCATCACAGCTCGTAACACGTACAACTCTCTCACGTCTCGGCGAAAACTCAATCGCTCCTCCAGCCGTCATCGTTGTCGGTAAAGTCTCAGCTCTGAATCTCTCATGGCGTGATAATCTTCCCTTGAACGGCAAGAGAGTCATCGTAACACGTCCGGCATCAAGAGCCGGGAAAATTTCGGCCATGCTCCGGGACAAGGGAGCGGAAGTCATCAATCTTCCCACGATTAAGACCGAGACCATTCACGGAGCGATTGACGGGGTTGTTCTGTCGGGTTATGACTGGGCAGCGTTCACAAGCGTTACGGGAGTCGAGTCGCTTTTTGAGTTGTTGACTGAAACAGGAAGGGACATTCGAGAACTTTCAGGGGCGAAAATAGCGGCGATAGGTTCGGCAACGTGTGAGTCATTGCGTGAACATGGCTTGAGTGTTGATTATGTTCCCGAAATTTTTGACGGTGAAAATCTCGCTGAAGGTTTATCGGAAAGAGGCGGAAAAATTTTGATGTTAAGAGCCGAAAACGGTACGCCCGAAATCGAACGGACTTTCATAAAACACCGAATTTCAGCACGTCATGTTTGTGTTTACAGGACTAATTATGTAAAATTATCACATGTTCCAGATTTCGCAGACATTATAATTTTCACATCGTCCTCAACCGTGAGAGGTCTAGCCGTAAACACATCAAGACTCCGTGAAGCCGTTGCCGTGTGTATCGGAAAGCAGACAGCTCAAGAGGCATTGCGTGAAGGTTTCAAAAGAGTCAGGATTGCGAAACGGGCTGACATTGAGTCGATTGTCGAAGCCTGTGAGCGATAAATTTTTTTGACGGAGGTTGTATTCTCAATGCGTAAAATCTTTTTGGCACTGTTGGCTGTCGCGTTGCTATCATCACTGGCATACGCTGACGAAAAGTTCGAGAGCAAGATTCTTGATGTCAAGCTCGAAACGAATCAGATCATGCTCTACGAAAATATCCCGTTCCATTCGGGCAAAGAGCGAGGCTCTCAAATGTTCACGCTTAACATGGACATTCTCCAGCCCGACAGCAAAGAGCCTCTCCCGTTGATTGTGTTCATCACAGGCGGAGGCTTCATGATGGCACCGAAGAACAACTGGATTCAGCAGAGAATGAAACTTGCTGAGGCAGGCTACGTTGTCGCAAGCATCGAGTACAGGCACGCTCCGTTGTCGAGATTCCCTGCTCCTGTCGAGGACTGCAAGCTGGCTGTCAGGTGGTTACGCGCTCATGCTGACCAGTACAACATCGACCCGGAAAGAGTCGGCGTTCTCGGCAACAGCGCAGGCGGTTATCTCTCGGCGTTCATGGGAGTGATCAACGACAACAAGGAGTTCGACAAAGGCGACTTCCTCGAATACTCAAGCAACGTACTCTGTGCAGCTGACATCTTCGGGATTTCCGAACTGATGAGCATCGGCGATGATTACCCCGAAGAAGTACGAAAGCTCCATGACTCGCCCGGCATCACTGAGGCTATGTGGGTCAAAGGCGTTCCCGGCTTCAGCGGACCTGACGGCGGAGTCAAAGACTTCCCTGAAGAGTCGAAGAAGGCAAGCCCTCTCTACTACGTCAGCGAGAAGACAGTACCGATGCTGTTCATGCACGGCGATGCAGACAAATCAGTATCACCGAGTCAGACCGACAAAATGTATCAGGCACTCAAGGCGAAAGGCATTGAGGCTGAAAGATACGTAGTACCCGGTGCGCCTCATGGTGGGCCGTTCTGGGTTCA
>CAJODC010000051.1:9128-11211 GCA_905233215.1 uncultured Synergistales bacterium | reverse complement strand
GAAGGGAAGGTGTCAGACATGGGGAAACTTGCAGGAAAGAAATTACTGCTTCTCGGTGAGCGCGATGGCGTTCCCGGACCTGCAATGGAAGCATGTCTCAAGGACAGCGGCGCAGAGATAATATTCTCAGCGACCGAGTGCTTTGTCTGAACGGCCGCAGGAGCGATGGACCTGCAGAACCAGCAGAGAGTGAAAGATGCTGGAGAGAAATACGGAACGGATTGTGTTGTAATACTCGGATCATCTGACGCAGAAGGCGCAGAGATTTACGCCGAGACAGTTACAGCAGGAGACCCGACCTATGCAGGACCCCTCGCCGGAGTTTCGTTGGAACTCCCTGTATATCACATTTTTGACCCGATAATCAGAGCCGAATGCGACCCCGCTGCGTGGGAAGAGCAGATTTCAATGATGGAAATGGTGCTTGACCCCGAAGCATTGACCGAAGCAGTCAAAGGAATGCGCGAACAGTACAGTAAAAACGTTATAGAAGAGTAACATCTGACAACAACAGCCCGGGGGGAATAAAAAAACCTCCGGGCATTATTTTACGAAAGCGAGAAGAAATCATGTCAAAAGTAGGAATCAAGAGCTACGCTTATTGTCTCAACCACGCCCCAGAAACAGGTTCACATTACGGCGGAACCCCTTGGGAAGCATTCCACAGCGGAAAAGAGCAGGAATATCTTGACGCACTGCCCAAGTTCCTTCAGAGCTATGATCACGCTCTCCACTATGCCCCCAATCAGACCTACATCGGCGGAATAAGCTATGAGGAGTTCGAGTCCCTCCCGTCAGGCTGGGTGAATAATCCTCTGCCCGATGAGAAATCGAAACGTTACGGGAAATTCGGCGAACTTATGCCCGAAGATGAATTTCTCGGTTTAATCAGTGCTTGCGATGAGTTTGAGCTTGTGTGGCTTGAGAAATCATTTGCCGAAGAGGTCAGCAAGAAATTAGCCGATGATCCCGTTATCACCGAAGCAATCGTGAAAAGAGTCGTTCGTCCTAAGAACATGCACGAACTCTCAGAGATTGAGACTGAGTACAAAGAAAGAGCCGGACTTCCTCTGTACTGTGGCGGAAAAGTTGTCGGCTGTATCAGAAGCGGACACCCTACAGACCCATGCTTGACCGCTCATGTCTTAATGGAGAACTTAGCGGGCAAAGCGTCAGGCGTTTTAGCACTTCTTCACCTCCTCAAGAACAGCGGAATGAATCCCCTTGACCTTGATTTCGTGATTGAGTGTTCAGAAGAGGGAGCCGGTGATGTCGGGCAGAGGGCAGGCGGAAATTTCGCGAAGGCAATCGCTGAAGTTGCAGGCTGTACGAACGCTTCAGGCTGTGATGTTAGAGGCTTCTGTGCAGGGCCTGTCAACGCAATGATCAACGCTGCTGCTCAGGTTGCTTCAGGAGCAAGGAAGAACATCGCCGTTGTCGCTGGAGGCTCAATACCCAAGCTCTACATGAACTCAAGAGACCACGTCAAGAAGGGTTTACTTGCCCTTGAGGACTGCGTAGGAAGTTTCGCCGTTCTCATTGTTCCTGATGACGGCACAATGCCCGTTATGAGGCTTGACGTTCTCGGCAAACACACGGTCGGTGCAGGCGGTGCGCCTCAGGCCGTAACAAGCGCGTTGACGTTTGAACCGTTACAGGCAGCAGGGCTCACATTTGCTGACGTTGACAGATTCGCGCCCGAGTTACAGAACCACGAGATCACAGAACCGGCCGGAGCTGGCAACGTACCGTTAGCAAACATCAAAATGATTGCAGCACTGGCCGTCATGAAGAAGGCAATCGAGAAACCGGCCATGATGGACTTCATCAAGAAGCACGGCACAATCGGCTACGCTCACACTCAGGGACATATCCCGGCTGGCGTTCCCTTCATCGGCCCTGCCTGCGAACTCATCAACGAAGGCAAAATCAAGCGTGCAATGATCATCGGAAAAGGCTCGCTCTTCCTCGCAAGACTCACTAACCTTGCTGACGGAGCATCGTTCCTGATTGAAGCACCTGAACCCGTAGAGCAGGCTTCAGCGGTAAGCAAAGACGACATCAAAGCAATGATACTTGAGGC
>CAJODC010000051.1:0-9060 GCA_905233215.1 uncultured Synergistales bacterium | reverse complement strand
TCAGGAGGCCCGAAAGTCAGAGTCGGGCTCATGGCCTCCGGGAGCGAACACGGAGCGGAGGAAATCGCTAAGGGCGCGAGGCTTGCTATTCAGTCGGCAAGCAACGTCATTCCCGTTCTCATCGGTCCGAAAGTCAAAGGCTTTGAGGATTTAGAGTACATTGAGTGCGAAGAGTGCGACATTCCAACGAGGCTTGAAGAGGCTGTAAAGTCGGGCGAAGTAGCAGGAGCTGTGGCGATGCACTTCCCGTTTCCTCTCGGAGTAACGACAATCGGAAGAGTTGCCACGCCCGGAAGAGGCCGTCCCATGATCCTAGCGTCAACAACAGGAACATCATCAACCGTTAGAGGCGAGGCCATGTTACGCAACGCAGTCTACGGAATAGCAACGGCTAAGGCACTCGGCGTGAAGAATCCGACTGTGGGCATTCTCAACGTTGATACAGCACAGCCGGTATTCAGGGCTTTGTCGAGAATGAAAGAGAAAGGCTACGACATTACGTTCGGAACGTCAACAAGGGCTGACGGAGGCTCGGTGCTGAGAGGCAATGACATTCTGACTGGAGCTGTCGACATTTGCGTTACTGACACGCTAACGGGCAACGTACTCGTAAAAATGTTCTCGTCATTCACGACAGGCGGAAGCTACGAGGCTACAGGCTGGGGCTACGGGCCTTCATGCGGTGAAGGCTGGAACAATGTAGTCTCAATCGTCTCACGTGCATCGGGTGCGCCGGTCATCGCTAATGCTCTTTCGTTTACAGCTATGGCTGTTGCGGGCGGATTACCTGAGAAGGTTGCCGAAGAATTGAAAGCCGCAAGAAAAGCAGGACTTGACGAAGAAATCGAAGGACTGACACCGAAAGCGGCAAAGGCTGAAGAAGAAGTGAAAGCTCCTCCGGCAGAACCGACAGACGATGAGCTTCACGGAATTGACGTTCTTGAAATCGACAACGCCGTGAAAGTTTTGTGGAAGGAAGGAATTTACGCCGAGTCCGCAATGGGCTGCACAGGACCCGTTATCAAGATGCCGAAACGGCACATGGAAAAAGCCGCTGAGATTCTCAAGGCTAACGGTTATCTGTAAAAGATGGCATGTCTTGCCACGTTTAAGACGACAAGTGCCGCATTGATGTTTGAGAGGACTTGCCGTAAATCGGGGATAGCCGCGAGGATTGCACCTGTTCCGAGAAAATTGTCATCATCTTGCGGATTAGCGTGTGAATTTCCCTGCGATATGAGAAAAGATGTAGAGGCAGTAGCGGCCGAAAAGAAAATCAGCGTTGCAGGTTATCACGATGTAACAGAGGAATGATTTTTGACAGGACAGTTGAATGAAAGCGGCTGTCCTGTTTTTTGTGAGACATAATTCTTGCAAGAAGGAGGAATGCAAAATGTCAACAAACACGTTTGACAGGCCGTTAGTGATAGAGAAGGAAGAAGACGGCAGATGATGCGGAAGAAATATCATGGTCGAATGCCGGAACATTCCAAAACTCACACAGTTCTACATCTGCAACGGCTTCTTTCAAGTCTCGCAAATCCCAGATGAAAATATAGACATGGTTCAAATGCTGCGCAGGATATAATAGTTTGACAGAAAATTTCGACAGTGCTATATTCCGTTCAATTTTGCACCAAAACGGAAAGAAGGAATTTTTATTCATGAACGGCTTAACACTAGTCGGAATCGCTATAGTAGTGTTAGTTCTTGCGTACCTCTTATACGGCAGATGGCTGGTCAAAACTTGGGGCATCGACCCTTCAGCAAAGACTCCAGCTTACCGCTTCGAGGACGGTCAGGACTATGTACCAGCTTCACGCTTCACCGTGTTCTCTCACCAGTTCAACTCAATCACAGGCGCAGGCCCCGTAACAGGTCCGATAATCGCGGCAATGTTCGGCTGGCTTCCGGCGTTCTTGTGGCTCCTCATCGGCGGTGTGTTCTTCGGAGCAGTTCAGGACTTCACAGCGTTGTATGCTTCAGTCAAAAACGAAGGCAAATCAATGGGACTCATAATTGAACGCTACATAGGCAAGACAGGCAGAAAATTATTCCTGATGTTCTGCTGGCTCTTCACACTGTTAGTCATCGCTGCTTTTGCCGACATTCTCGCAGGAACTTTCAACGGCTTCACTAAGGACGGCGGACAGAACGTCCCGGGCGCGTCTGCTGCGTCAATCTCAATGATATACATTTTCGCGGCGATGCTCTTCGGAGTCTTAGTGCGCTTCATAAAGCCCGGAGAAATGACAAAATTTATTATCGGCGTTGTGCTTGTCGTTGCTATGCTGTGGGCAGGTATCGCAAATCCTTTGTATTATGACGATCAAACGTGGCGTTACGTTGTGTTTGCTTACTGCTTCATTGCTTCGGTGCTTCCCATGTGGCTTTTGAAACACCCTAGAGACTATCTCAGCGTCTTTCTTTTACTGGGAATGATTTTCGGCGGAGCTGTCGGTATCATCGTTGCTAACCCTGAAATTCAGATGCCCATGTTTGTCGGCTGGACGGTCAAAAATCAACCGCTCTTCCCGATTTTGTTCATTACGATAGCCTGCGGTGCTGTCTCAGGATTTCACAGCCTCGTTTCGTCAGGCACTTCGTCAAAGTCAATCGCTAATGAACGAGACATGCTCACTGTCGGTTACGGTGCGATGCTCGTTGAAACACTGCTCGGAGTTGTCGCTCTAGTTATCGCCTGCTCGGCCTCGAAAGATGGAGGACTTCCTACGGGTACGCCGTTCCAGATTTTCGGGAACGCTGTCGGAGGATTCTTCACGATGTTCGGACTTCCTGCTAATGTCTCAACTTGTGTCATCATGATGTGCGTTAGTGCGCTTGCGATGACGACGATTGACGCTGTAACGAGGATCGGCCGTATGTCGTGGCAGGAACTTTTCGCGCCGTCAGAAGGCGAACAGGCCGGAGCATTGACGAAGTTCATCACGAACACTTATGTATCAACGATCATCACTCTCGCTCTTGCTTACGCTCTGTGCCGTGCAGGTTACGCAAGCATATGGCCTCTTTTCGGAGCAGCGAATCAATTATTGTCGGCGTTAGTTTTGACTGCATTGGCCGTTTTCTTGAGGGTTACGGGGCGAAAAGGCTTCATGCTTTACGTTCCGATGACGTTCATGTTTGTCGTAACAATGACGGCGTTGGTCATCAGCGTATACAACATCGTTCTGAAACTCGGAGCAGGTTCGTTCGTGTTCATGGTTGACGGATTACAGCTCATCATTGCACTGGCACTCATGACACTTGCTGTGCTTGTCGTGTCGAACTGCTGGAAGGAATTATTCAGAAAAACACGCTAATTTATGGTAATATGCCCTCTCAGTGATGGGAGGGTTTTTTTGTTGACATGAAAAAAATACTAATCACGGGTTTGACCAGTTACACGGGAAGCGTAATCAAAGAACGTCTATCGGGAAATTACGTTGTCGAAAGATTAAGTCTCAGGGGAGACTCTTGGAGGTCTGAAAGTTTTTCGGGCTTCGATTCTGTGATACACACTGCCGGACTCTCCCACGACAGCACAAAATCAAGCGACAAAGAAAGCCTCTACAGTATCAACTCTCAGTTAGCGTTTGACGCTGCAATGAAGGCCAAGAATGACGGAGCGAGGCAATTCGTGTTCATGAGTTCGTCAATCGTCTACGGGAAATCAGCACCGATAGGGAAGCTCAAAATCATCACGAAAAACACTCCCGTTAATCCTGAAAGTTATTACGGCGACAGCAAGATAAAAGCTGAAGAAGCTCTGAAAAAACTTGAGAGCGATGACTTCAGAATGTGTATATTGAGGTGCCCTATGATTTACGGGAAAGGCTGCAAAGGAAATTACCCGTTATTGTCAAAAGTCGCTCAAACTTCTCCAGTGTTCCCAAAAATTCACAATCAACGCTCAATGTTATACGCTAAAAATTTTTCACAGTTCGTAAAATTCATGATTGACGATGAGACTCATGGAATTTTCTGGCCTCAGAACGGCGAATATTCCGATACGTCAAAAATCGTGAGAATGATCGCTGAATCTCACGGAAAAAAAATTATGCTTCTGCCTCTCTGTGAAGTGCCTCTGGAAATTCTTTCACACTTAACCGGACTCGTTGACAAAGCGTTTGGCTCTCTTGCTTACGACATGAGCCTCAGTGAATACACGAACGATTACAGGCTTTATTCTCTCCGATCAAGCATCAATGAGACAGAAAGTTAATCACTTCTTCGCGCCTGTTCCGCCTTCGATGACTCCTTCATGTTCGACAACTTTGAAGACAGTACGCCACAAGCACATCAAGTCAAAAAGGAATGAGATTTTTTTCACGTAATCACCGTCAAATTTCGCCTTCTCAGGAACTTCAAGCTCATCTCGCCCGTTAATCTGCGCCCAGCCAGTAAGACCCGGCCTAATGTCGTTAGCTCCGTACTTCTCGCGCTCCTCAATGAGGTCATACTGATTCCACAACGCCGGTCGAGGCCCAACAAGAGACATATCACCCTTGAGAATGTTCACGATCTGCGGAAGCTCATCAAGCGAATACTTCCTCATGAATCTTCCACACTTCAGAGTGTATCGCTCAGGGTCAACAAGAAGATGAGTCGGAACATCTTGGGGAGCGTCAATTCTCATTGAACGCAGTTTGTATATCTTGAACGGCTTTTTGTGTAACCCTATCCGTTTTTGTCCGAAGAACGCCGGGTTCTTGTCCTCAAGTTTTATTATCACCGCACAGGCCAGTATCAACGGCCCCAGTATCAACAGAGCAGCGAGACTCATCACAAAATCAAACAGTCTTTTACCGAATTTTTTGTACATAATGACCTCCGTTAGCATGATTATTTTCTCACAAATTCAGAAAGTATGTTAAATCCGTGTATAATTCTGCTGAAAATTTCACAAAGGAGTCAACAACATGAAAATCAATAACATTATGAAGCAGGCTCGCCAAATGCAGTCCCAAATGATGCAGATACAGGAAAATTTAGCGAACGAAACCGTTGAAGCCAGTGTCGGCGGAGGAATGGTTACAGCAACTTTCACAGGTCAGGGCGACATAAAAGGAATCACGATTGACCCCGAAGTCATTAACCCCGATGACAAAGAAATGCTCGAAGACCTCGTTGTCTCAGCCGTCAATGAAGGCCTCAAGAAGAGCCGTGAGTTAATGACCTCGAAAATGGGCAACATAGCAGGCGCACTCAACGCAATGGGTATGGGATTGTAATTCAGAATGGAATCTCTGGACAGCCTCACCGATGCCCTCAAAAAATTTCCCGGCTTAGGCCCGAAAAGCGCAAGGCGAATCGCTTTCTATCTTCTCAAGCAGGACGACTCAGAATTAAAGCGCATAGGCTCACTCGTCAGCAATCTCAAAAAAGGTCTCAAAGTCTGTTCACACTGCGGTAATATCTCTGGAAAAAATCCTTGCAGCATCTGTACAGATCCTTTGAGGGACAGGGACATTCTCTGCATTGTTGACGACTTGGAGTCGCTCTCGGCGTTTGAACAGTCGGGAATCTACAACGGGCTTTATCACGTTTTGGGCGGACGTTTCGCCGGAGAACTCACAGACGAGTCAGCCGACTTCCTCACGAGGCACATCAGGGAACTTAAACCCAATGAGGTAATCATAGCGACATCGCCTAGAATTGAGGGAGACATGTCATATTACACAGTTGTTGACATTCTCAGGGGCGCAGGAGTTGAGAACGTTACGAGGCTTGCTTACGGTCTGCCTTTGGGCGGAAGTATTGAGCTTGCCGACAGAATGACTCTTCATACAGCCCTTGAAGGGAGGCGGAAAGTGTGAAAAATTTTTCATTCATCATAGCTGCTGGCGGTCAAGGCACAAGATTCGGCGGTAAAAAACAATTCATGACTCTCGGAGGCCGTGAGCTTTGGCGTTGGAGTGCTGAAAACGCTGCAGCCCTCGATTCAGTCAAAGAAATAATACTCGTTATCCCTCAAGGCGATACCCTCAATCCAAGCTGGAACATCGCAACACCTCTCCTTGTCGTCAACGGAGGAAGCGAACGAGCTCTCTCTGTGTTGAACGGCCTGAACGCTGCTAGCTGTGATTACGTTATGGTTCATGACGCAGCGAGGCCATTTGCGACACCTGAACTTTTCCGGCGTTTGTCTGAGGCTGTGAGCGGTGATGCCGGAGTCGTTCCAGTTCTGCCGGTAAGCGATGCTCTCAAACGCATTGAAGACGGTGAGGTCTCATGTGTCGAAAGAGAAGGACTCTACATCACTCAAACACCGCAGGTTTTCCCGAGATTGAAACTCATTGAGGCGGTCAAAAAATTTCCGTCATCAAAAGACGAGGCTGAAGCATGGAAGAAATCAGGCCATGTGCTGAGGAGCGTTGAAGGTGAAAGAATGAATTTCAAGGCAACGTTGAAAGAAGACATGACGATAGCAAGAGCGTTGACAGAAAGAAAAGTAACAAGAACGGGACTCGGCTGGGACATTCACAGGCTTGTACCCGACAGAAAATTGATACTCGGAGGCGTTAAGATCGAGTCGCCATTGGGATTGCTGGGACATTCTGACGCTGACGTTCTGACTCACGCTCTCATGGACGCTGTATTGGGCGGTGCAGGGCTTCCTGACATCGGCAATCTTTTTCCGGCAAGCGATGAGAGATTCAAAGGTGCTGACAGTCTCGTATTGATGCGTGAGGTGATGAGGCTTGTTGAAGCTGAAGGCTGGACTGTTGAATTTGCCGACGCTGTGATTACTGCGCAAGTTCCACGCCTCAACAAGTACCGTGATGAGATAATCGGCAGGTTAAGCGAATTTTTCCCGGTCAACATAAAATTCAAGTCAGCCGAAGAACTTGATGACTCAGGACACGGACTTTGCATGACATGCAGGGCTGTAGCTACGTTAGGGAAGGTGATTGAATGGTAGCGTTCAGACACAACAGAGAATGCGACAGTAATTTATGGTTCGGCGAGATTGCGTTGAACGGCTTTGAACAGTTTGTCTTCAACGATGAAATTATGATGCCTCCGATTTTTGACACTTACGATGATTTCGTTGATCATTCATGGCCTGAGTTCGTTCAGGATAATTCGTACATGTAGAGATGATTACGCTTGGAATTGAAACTAGCTGTGATGACACTGGAGTTGCTGTGCTGAGGAATGAGCGCGAGGTAGTCTGTGAATTTTTATCGAGCCAGATAAAAGATCACTCACGTTTCGGAGGAGTAATACCTGAGTTCGCAGCGAGGAAACATCTTGAGAACCTTCTGCCTTTGGTTGACACAGCATTGAAGGAAGCAGGGATTTCCGGCCATGACTTGGACTTGATAGCGGTAACTCGTGGTCCGGGCCTCATGGGTTCGCTGATTGTCGGAGTGATGACGGCAAGGGCATTGTCTCAGGCGTGGGACGTTCCGTTAATCGGAGTGAATCACCTTGAGGGTCATTTGTTCGCGCCTTTAGTTGACGCTGAAGATTTAGAGCCTCCGTTTTTGTCGCTGATAGTTTCTGGAGGACACACGGAGATAATCCGGGTTGACTCTTTCGGTGAATATGAGTTACTCGGACAGACCAGAGACGATGCAGCCGGTGAAGCATATGACAAGGCAGCGAGGATTTTGGGATTGAAATATCCCGGAGGCCCTGAGATTGAGAGGCTTGCGAAGAATGGAGACCCTCACGCTTTTGACTTTCCAGTACCGCTCAGGAACACCGATAAAGTTGAGTTCAGTTTCAGCGGATTGAAGACGGCGTTATTGTGGCAGGCGAAGAAATTTGAGGGTGCTGACGTTCCCGTGAATGACCTTTGCGCATCGTTCCAGCGTGCTGTTACTGAGGCGTTAATGTCGAAAGTGAGACTCGCGGTGAAGATGACGGGCATTCGGAAGGTGTCGGCTTCTGGCGGAGTGTCGGCGAACGGTGCGCTGCGTGAAGCGTTGGGGAATGCTCGTGATTTTCGGGCGTGGCTTCCGGGATTGAGCAGGTGTACAGACAATGCCGTGATGATAGCGATGGCCGGGCGTAACTCGTGGCTAAGGGGCAACAGGGGCGGTGATGTTGTGCCGAATCCGTCGCTAGAATCATGCGAATGACGCTTGAACTTTTCAGGGGGAGCATATAATGATAACAGAGACTAAAGAGCAGAGAGTCTACTATTTTGACTTTTTGAGAGTAGCTGCTGCATTGGCGGTGATGGTGCTTCATGTGTCGGCGGTGGATTGGTATGACACAGACATTTTCTCGTTTGAATGGAGCGTACTCAACTTTTATGATGCTGTAGTTCGGTGGGCAGTCTCTGTATTCACGATGATAAGCGGTGCGCTATTCCTCAACAAAGATATACCGCTCAAAAAAATTTATAGCAAGTATATATTCCGAATATTCACGGCTTTCGTGTCCTGGTCTGCTGTGTACGTGTGCGCTAGTTACGCTCTCAATGGTAGTACACTGAGAGCAGTTGATATTTTTTTGAAATTTTTGACAGGTTTCTATCACATGTGGTTTCTGTTCATGATTATAGGGCTGTATGCTATAGTACCGTTTGTACGGAAAATAGCAGAATCAAAATCTCTCACGAAATATTTTCTTGTGCTTGCGTTTGTATTCGTGTTCCTGTTACCAGAAAGCGTCCAAATTATCTCGATGTTCTCAGAAAAATACGGCAAGTTTGCAGGCGATTGGGTCAACAATTTCGATATGAAATTTGTCGCTGGTTTCACAGGATATTTTCTGCTTGGCTATTACTTGAGCAGCTCTGAATTTTCCATCAAAACAGAACGAGCTGTATACCTTGCCGGGCTGCTTGGGTTTACTGCTACCGTGATGATGTCGCTTTACGCATCTCGATTTAAGGGAGAGCCGTTCGACTTCTACTACGATCACTACACTGTAAACGTACTATGCGAAGCTGCAGCGGTGTTCGTATTTTTCCGCAAGCATTTCAATTTCCCTTCACGAATAATCTTGAAGTTGTCGCAGTACTCGTTCGGAGCGTATCTCGTTCACGCTGGAGTGATTATTGCCTTGTCGAAACTCGGACTTCACTCGCTGACATTCAAC
>CAJODC010000050.1 GCA_905233215.1 uncultured Synergistales bacterium | reverse complement strand
ATTGCGTTCGAGATTATGATCCCCGAAATGATTGAGGCTAACGGCTCAGGGGTTGACGCTGTATCGGGCGCAACGTTCTCAACACGTGCCCTGCGTAACGCCGTCAACAGTGCAGCGGAGAAAGCAGCCTGCACTAACATTGAAGCGTTCAAGGCCGCAAAGGTCGAACACAAAGCAGGCAAGCCAGAGAGATACTTCTACGATGTCGTTATCATCGGCGCAGGTGGTGCAGGTGTAGGCGCAGGGGCTCAGGCTGCTCAGGACGGCAACACAGTCCTCATCATCGAGAAGAACGCTGAAGCAGGGGGAAATACTCTTGTTTCCGGCGGTCAGTATCAGAGCGTCATGCCTTATCTTGTTTGGGACCCGAAGAACCCTGACGCTGAAACGGGCGTTTACGCTTTCAACGGTCAGGAATACCCGAAGGTCAAGAGCGTTCAAGGCTGTATCAACGAGCTGAAGATGATTCTCAACTGGAACGAAGCACCTTTTGACGCTAAGTATTACGAGACTCATGAATACGTTGCCGGAGATGCTGCCGAACTGTCAAAGCATGGCGTACACGCTGAGTATCTTCCTATATTAAAAGCACTGAAGGAAGAAATCAAAGAGTATCTCGCATGGGCGCAGCCGAAACTTGACGCTGGAACGCCTGAGAATCAGCTGGCACTTTTCTCGACACTTAACCTTCATATCTTCCAGACGTATTACGGAGGATTGAGACAGAGTGCGGACAAGAAGACGTGGATTTACGGCGATGTTAAGCTGGTCAGCCAGTTCATCAATCAGGCACAGGGCCTCAAGGAATGGCTCGAATCAATGGGAGCGACATTCCACGAGGACACACAGCAGACGTTGATAGGTGCTTTGTGGTACAGAGAGAATGAATTTATCGGTGCTGAAGTTGACACTGACGGCGATGGGAAGCCTGAGAACTATCCGGGACGCTGGGGAACGTATTTTGTTGCGCCTCTGAACACTATCTACAAGGCCAACAAGGATAACCGCCTCATGCTGAGGACGACCGCAACAGGACTCATCAAAGAGGGCGGAAGGGTAATCGGAGTGAACGCAAAACGCTATGACGGCACGGAGATTACAGCCTACGCGAAGAAGGGCGTAATCGTAGCGACAGGAGGATTCGCGGCGAACCTGAAGGAAGTAATCAGCGAGAATGTCTACTGGTCGCCGGAATATGTTTCACTGTCAACAAAGACGACCAACCGTTCATCGCTTCAGGGAGACGGAGTTGAGATGGCTCTTGAGGCTGGCGGTTCTTCAACGGGAATGGGCTTCACACAGATGATGCCGATTTCGTGGATTGACAACGGAAATCTTGCTTTCGGCGGTGGAAATTATGCCTGCTGGATTTCGCCTATAACCGGTCATCGTTTTGTTGACGAAGGCTCGGAGCGTGATGTTTTGTCGCTTGCCGAGTTCAAGAACGGAATGGAGTACAAAGGCAGCAAGGGAGTATTCCTTGAGTTCTACAATGTTGAACAGAAGATGCCTGCACCGACTCAGTTACCTGAAACGGGCGACTATCCGGGACGTTACTACAGGCGCAAAATTTCCGAACTTCCTGCGCTTTTTGCCGAACTTGGAGTCAAGGCTGATCCGAAAGTTGTTGAGGAAACAATCAGGGCTTACGACATGGCCGTAATGGGCAAGGGCGAATTTCCTGACGTAGGGAAAGCGATCGCCTCAAGGACAGTCGGAAACGTTCAGAAGAATCCTGACGGAAGCTATAACCCTGAGACTTACGACCTCGACAACACGGTAATGACGATAAGACTCATGGCACCGAGCACGCATCACACGATGGGCGGAATCAGAGTCGATGAGGGAAGACAGGACTTTACGCAGCCGGAGAAGTTACTGGAGGCATTCACGGCGGTAACAGACTCGGAGGGAACGCAATCACCGAGATTTTTGTATCGGGAAGAATAGCGGCTCAGACGTTGAACGCTGAGAATCAGTAAAATCAATCATTGCTGTAACAAAATGCCCTCTGAGTTTTCGGACTCGGAGGGTGTTTCAAATTGAGGAGGTGCTAAAGATGGCGAGCATATTCATGACAGAGGATATTACCTTCGCTGTGAATGTGAAAGGACTTGAAGCGATGAGAGCCGCCAGCATGATAGCCGAAGAAAACGGCATTGCGGAAATGACGCTTGATGAAATTAACGCTGAGATTGCAGAAGCAAGGCATGAAGATTTACATCAAAGATAAAGAAAGACGACCCCTTTGGGAGAGGCCGTCTCAATTCCGAAAGTTAATCGAGTGTAGGTGCCGTTGTTCTGATTGAAGATGATCCCCTGACAATAGGGTCAAGTCCATTTGTCAGCTCAAAAACGTGCCAGTACCTTCCGGCAGTGTTCCCGTGCTGATTAACACTGGGAACAGGATAAGTGCCGATTAGATTCGTCCCCTTATAGAGGTTGACGACAGCGTTTGATCCTGACCATGTGCCGTCTCCAGCGTACCAGTGAACGTAATACTTGAACGTATCACCCGGCTGCATTGAGAATGTTGTAGTCTCAAAGCCATTGCCTTGTGTGTCGTCATGATCGAGAATTGCAACATATTTGCCGTTGTAGTAGACACGTCTGCTTGAACTTGGATAGTAAACATGGAAATTTGTGCCGTTCGGAAGTTTCCCGATCAAGTGAGAATCTAAGTCTCGCGGATTTGCACCCCATTGGAGCGTAACCCTGTAGACATCACCTGATGTTTCAGGTGAGAGGACAATGTTGTTCACTGTGTTCCTTCCAGGCGCAATCGTTGTCTCAATGAATGCGTCAGCGTAATGCGTCAGTGAGGCTTCGATAGTGTAGTACCCTGCATCAACGCTTGTCATCGAGTAAAAACCGTTTGCGTTTGTCTGTGTAGTTATTGTCCTTGCGTACGGGTCTGCAACGCTCCAGTCCTCACGAAGTCTTACAGTTACATTGCTGAGTGTGTTACCTGTCGTAGCATCGTAGGCAGTTCCCGAGATATTGCCTTTCCCTTCTTTCACAAGAGCGACGTTGAGTTCATTGGCAAAATCGCCGTAATCACCCTCTTCAATCTCACGCATAGCCTTGAACGTTATATAGTTGTCCTTGCTGACCGTAACTATATATCTTCCGTATTCAACGTCGAATGAGTAGCTGCCATCGAACCTTGTCTCAAAACCTATTCTCGTGCCTGTCCCATTCTCTTTCGTGAGAAGCACTGTAGCACCTTGAATCGGTGTCCCTGCATCGCGGTCTGTTACGATTCCGTGAATGTTGCCGTTGATTTGAGTGATCCCGACATCGTTGAAGGCTTGGCGAATATTGTTTTTCTGTTGAGAGGACATTCCGAGCTTTTTTGCTGCTCTGATTAAGGCAACTCTGACATCTTGAAGGCTTGATTCTGCGTAGTAACGCCCCGTTCGCATGGACTTGTACCAGAGGGCAGCCAGAACGTTGCGGGAAAAACCGTAACGGCTGTACATAAGGTAAAATGGGTAAGACACAAGCGCACTGTTTGAATGCACGCCGCCGTTATCTGAGGTGCCTGTATAAGCGTTCCTTACGTGATTTATTCTGGGATTAGATATGTCCCTGAAGAAACTTCCCTCACGTACAACATCGCGTCCATTCTTCCACTGTCCTGTCATAAGACACCCGAATATATCTGCATAGTACGTATTCAGCTTCAGCCACAAGAATATCCGCTGAAACAGGTGCGGGCGTTGGGCTTGGACTCGGACTCGGCGAAGGTGTCGGGTCAGGTGAGACAATCGGACCCGGTGAGGGCGAGTCGTCTGCGACATAGTTACTGCTACTGCCTCCGCAGCCTCCCGAAAATAGCATAGCCATAACGAGAAAGGCTGCAATAAAGAAAAACGATGAGCGTTTCTTCATACGGGAAAATCCCCTTTCTTTTATTTTTTTTGGAACTTGCAAATATTGCAGCGTATTTTTTTTCAAGAATAGGCCGTTTTGCGCAAATTTTTCTGTTGTTATTACTGTCAATGATATGATCCTCCAAATTGAGGAGTACTGCAAAGAAAAAACAGCAAGTGTATAATATTCAAATATTTCATTTTAAGAGAGGATTTTTACAGCTTGCACAATACAATCATTCAGTGTGAAAAGTGGCTGTCTGATGAAGTCAGCAAGGCCGGAGCAAAGGGAATAATTCTCGGCCTCTCAGGCGGTATCGACTCCTCAGTCCTCGCAGCTCTCGGGCGTGAAGCTCTCGGCCATGACGGCGTACTAGGCGTTATCATGCCGTGCCACAGCAATCCAGATGACGAGAATGACGCAAAATTACTGGCCGGGACTCTTGATGTCGAGTTCACTCGTGTTGACCTCTCGCCAGTCTATGACTCAATGTGTCAGGCATTAGGCCGCGAAATTTCACCGCTGGTCTCATCAAACATGAAGGCACGACTCAGAATGGTTACGCTTTACGCTCTCGGTCAGTCAAAAGGACTCTTAGTCTGCGGAACCAGCAACCGTTCAGAGTACGAGACAGGCTACTTCACCAAGTACGGCGACTCAGGCTCTGACTTGATGCCCCTTGTGAGTTTCCTGAAACGAGACATCAGAGCGATGGCGAAAATTCTCGGTGTTCCCGAAAAAATCATCACCAAAGCTCCAAGTGCCGGACTCGTTGACGGTCAGACTGATGAGGGCGATATGGGCTTCACTTATGACGTCCTCGATGAATATTTAGCGTCAGGGAAAATTGACTCTCAGTCAGCAAAAGAACGCATTGACGTTATGAGAAGACGAAGCGAACACAAACGCAAGCCGATTCCAATCTTCAGACCATAATAATTTCAGGAGTGATAACATGTCAGGACATTCAAAATGGGCAAATATTAAGCACCGCAAAGCAGCTCAGGACGCAAAGAGAGGCAATCTCTTCCAGAAGTTAGTACGCGCAATCATCATCGCAGCAAAAGACGGCGGCGGTGATCCGGCAATGAACATGCGCCTCAAGACAGCCATTGAGAGAGCAAAAGCCGTCAGTGTTCCCAACGACAACATAACACGAGCAATCAAACGAGGCACGGGCGAACTCGGCGACATCTCCTACGATGAACTCACCTACGAAGTAATCGGCCCGTCAGGCATAGCAATACTCGTCAACGTCATGACCGATAACCGCAACAGAACTACTCCCGAAATCCGCGCACTTCTTGCACGCAATGGAGGCCAAATGGGTTCGGAAGGCTCGGTAGCGTGGATGTTCGACAGACGGGGAGTCATTGAGGTCAAAGGCAAAAATCTCGATGAAGATGAACTGATGACGCTCGGACTCGACTCGGGAATGAGCGACATGGAAGCTAACGATGAAGGCTTCACGCTGTACTGTGAACCGTCAGACCTCGACACACTCCAGAAAGCTCTCGAGGACGCTAAATATGTCATCGAAAACGCTGAAGTCTCAATGATCGCCAAGACTCCTGTCGAAGTTTCTGACCCTGAAGCGGCAAAGAAAGTTCTCAGACTCGTTGATGCTCTCGAAGAACACGATGACGTTCAGAACGTTTACTCAAACTTTGACATTCCTGACGAGGTAGCGTCAAAGATAGAGGAAGAATAGTTGCGAGTCTGTATGGGAATTGATCCCGGTCTCGCTCGTATCGGTTACGGTGCTGTCGTTCAGTCTGATACGGGACTTTTGCCCTTGTGTTACGGCTGTATTGAAACAACTCCGGCGATGACGTTCTCGGAAAGACTGCTGAAGATTTACGCTGAAGTTCAGGAAAAAATATCGCTGATACGTCCTGATTTCGTTGCGATTGAGCGGTTATTCTTCGGCAAGAACGTCAAGACTGCTGAATATGTCTATCAAGCTAGAGGAGTGATTATGCTCCTGATAGCTGAAAATAATCTTCCTGTAACCGAACTTACTCCAACAGGTATAAAGCGTGCTGTCTGCGGAAACACTAAGGCCGACAAGCACACGATACAGACGGCAATACGGGACATTCTTTCACTAGACGAAATACCCAGACCCGATGACACTGCCGACGCACTTGCAGCGGCTGTCGCGGGCCTTTCTTTGTGAGGCAATGATGAGGAATAAAATTTTTATTGTTATTATGTTGATGTTGACATGGCCAGGCGAACTTCAAGCACGTGATGTTTATGTCAGGCTTGCTAACTCGTCAAGCTACTCGGTCGGAATCTCTCAAGGTATGCTGACTATGACTGACGCTGACGGGAGGCTCTCTAATCTCGGCGAAAACGCTGAAATTTTAGTGAATGGTGCTTACGTCTCGATAATGGAAAATAATTTCCCGATGCCAGTGAGATTGTCAGGCTCAGGACTCCTTCAATTCAAGGGCAGAAGTTATCGTGGCGCATTCCTGATTACACAGCGTGGAGGGCTACTGAATGTCGTTGATCTTGAGCTGTACTTGAGAGGCGTTCTTCCTGCTGAAGTCGGAGCCGATTGGCACGAACAGGCTTTGAGGACACAGGCAATCTGCGCAAGAACTTACGTTCTCAAACAGAGCATGAACAGAGCCGACAAGGGTTATGATGTTGTTGACACTGACGCTGACCAAGTGTACAAGGGCGCAGGAGTCGAGACTCCGAAAACTAATCATGCAGTCTCAAGCACAGCAGGTGAAGTTTTGACGTACGGAAAAGATTTGGCGTTCACTTATTTTCACTCTGACAGCGGAGGACATACGGCTGATATTTCTGACGTTTGGGGGCGTGATAACCTGCCTTATTTGTCAGGAGTCCCCGAAATCGTAAACTACGAGTCGCCTGTCTCTGTCTGGAACGCTAAAGTATCGTCCGAAAAAATCCGTAGTGCCGTCAAAAAGGTAACAGGAACTGACATAGGAACAGTAAACGAAGTACAAGTCTCAGAAGTTGATGACGGAGGCCGTGCGATAACGATGAACTTCATCGGCACAAACGGCAGTAAGTCCATGAGGGCAAGCCAATTCCGTCTGTCAGTTGACCCCCGCACAATCAAAAGCACAATGTTCACGCCGTCGGGCGGAGCGTTCAAAGTCAACAACACTACGACACCGAGCGGACTCGTTACGCAGAGACAGTCTCAGGGAAATTCATCGCTGACGTTCGAGGAAGAACAGGGAATAGCGAAGATGACATCAGAAGGAATTTTCACGACAACGGAACTCATCGACATGTTATCGAACCCCGACAAGAGAAAGAAATATTATCAGACAGGACTCAGCAGAGGCGGCAACAGGCCAGCTCAAGCCGTGAAGCCTCGAAGCAAGTACGGCTACACGATCGAGAAGGCCGGAAACGATTTCATCTTCTACGGTCGCGGCTGGGGGCATGGTGTCGGTATGTCTCAATGGGGAGCAATGGCTATGGCTGAACAGGGTTACACGGCCGAAAAGATTCTAGCTCACTACTATCCGGGAACGTCAGTAAGGAAGATAAAGTGATTAAGCGTGAAAACCTCTACGATTTAGAGTCGTACAGCTACGAACTTCCGCCCGAAAATATCGCTCAGTTCCCGGCGAATCCTCGTGATTCTTCCCGGCTCTTGGTCTGGAACGTCAAAGAGAACAGGACTGAAGCCCGTCATTTCCGGGACATCACAGAGTATTTCCGTCCCGGTGATTTGCTTGTGCTGAATGACACTAGGGTTATACCTGCGAGGATTTTCGCTCATCGTGAAACGGGCGGAAAGTGTGAGCTTTTACTGTTACGGAATGTTACGGCTGACTTTCTCGAATGGGAAGCTCTCGTGAAACCTGCAAGGCGTGTTCATGAGGGCGATGTTGTTACTGTCGGCGGTCATTCTGTAGCAATAATTGCTGACATGGCCGAAGGCATACGGAGAGTGAGATTTGATTTTGACTCACGTGAGAGTTTCATGAAGTTTCTTGACGAAGCCGGGAACGTTCCATTACCACCCTACATTCACGGCGACAACACGATGAAGGAGTCGTATCAGACAGTTTTCGCAAGGCATGACGGCTCATCGGCAGCACCAACGGCGAGTCTTCATTTCACTCCCGAACTTCTCGAAAAGATTCAGGCGATGGGCGTAAAAATCGCTTATGTTACGCTTCATGTCGGTCTTGGAACTTTCAGACCAGTGAAGGCTCAAGACATTCGAGAACATGACATTCACCGGGAACGCTGTGAAGTTTCAGCCGAGACAGCCGAAATGATTCGGGAGTGCAAAGCCAACGGCGGAAGGGTCATAGCATCAGGCACAACGTCAGCGAGGACTCTTGAATCTTTTGCTGACGATGACGGGAATGTTACGGCAGGCGTGAAAGACACGGGGCTGTTCATTTATCCCGGCTACAGGTTCAAGGCTGTTGACTGTCTCATAACGAATTTTCATCTTCCTCAAAGTTCACTGATTATGCTTGTGTCGTCATTTGCTGCCAACAAAGCTGAAGCGTTCGGCCATGAAGAGGAAATTTTATCGCGCCTTCTTGAGATTTACGAACAATGCGCCGATGAAGGCTGGAGATTTTTTTCGTTCGGTGACGCAATGTTCATAGAATGAAGGAGGCGTTTTGATTGCGTGTTGCGCTGATACTGCCTTATTTCGGAACGATGCCGAATTATTTTCCCTTGTGGCTGAAGACGGCAGGATATAATCCCGATTTCACCTTCATGATTTTCACTGACTGCGACATGACCGGCTTTAATCTTCCTGATAACGTTCAAGTTCACAGCATGACTCTCGAAAAAGTCAGAAGCCTTATCGCCCCTCACTTTGATTTTGATTTCATTCTTGACAGACCGTACAAGCTCTGCGACTACAAACCGATTTACGGCCTAATCTTTCATGACTGGATTAACGGCTATGATTTTTGGGGATATTGCGACCCTGATATTATTTGGGGGGATTTGAGAAATTTTTTGACTGACGATGAATTGAACAATTATGACCGTCTCGGCAATAGAGGCCCTTTATGCCTTTACCGTAACACCGAAAAATCTCTCACGTTCGCTCTCAACAAGATGCCGGGATATTTGATCTCTTACCGTGATGTTTACCGTTCGAGAACTTCAATGTTCTTTGACGAGAGCAAGTTACTCGTTGAACTGTTCGACAAATTCGTTGGCGGAAAACAAACCCGTATCACAGGGCGTGCCGAAGTCGTAGCGTATCGCAGACAGTTTACGCTCGGCGAGATTCCTATGAGGGCGTTCAGGTGGGACAGAGGGAAATTATACGGCTTTTGCGATGACGGCGAGGTTAAAGAATTTTCGTATGTTCACCTTCAGAAGAGAGCCATGAATTTTGACAGAGGGCTTGAGAATGATGACAGCTTCCTGATTTTGCCGACAAAATTCACGGAAGACCACGAACTCACTCAAGAGGAAATCACCGACTCGATGACTCCTTCTTCTGAATACGTAGCGCAATGGGAGAAAAAACACCGTCAAACGACTCCTTCCGCTAAACTTGCCAGACGCTTTGAGAACTTCATGAACGATACATTGACGGGAAAGACTGCGACATTCAAATGGCTTATAGACGCAAAAAAACATCATGGCTGGCTGAGCTGAAAGTGATGTATAATATGGTACGCATAATCACAGTACTACTAATCTTAATACTAGCAACGGAGGTTTTCTGTATGAGCAGCATTTATGATTATTCCGTGTTCACCCCCAAAGGCGAAGAAGTCAAGCTCTCAACATTCGCCGGAAAAGTCCTCGTAATCGTCAACACAGCGACAGGCTGCGGCTTCACTCCTCAGTATGAACAGCTTGAGGACATGTACAAGAAGTATCACGACAAGGGACTCGAAATCATCGACATTCCCTGCAATCAGTTCGGCAATCAGGCTCCCGGCAGCGATGACGAGATTCACGAGTTCTGCTCGCTCCACTTCAACACGACTTATGACCAGTTCAAGAAGTCAGACGTAAACGGCCCGAACGAGCTTCCTCTTTACACGTTCCTGAAGAGCCAGAAGGGTTTTGAGGGATTCGGCGAACACAAGCTGACGGCGATTCTTGAAGACATGCTCGGCAAGGCTGATCCTGATTACGCGAAGAAGCCCGACATTAAATGGAACTTCACGAAGTTCATCGTCGACAGAAAAGGCAACGTCGTCAAACGCTTTGAGCCTACCGCCGACATGGCCGAAGTCGAAGCGTGCGCAGCATCGTTACTTTAAGGAGGGTCAACAATGGCAGTCAACATCATCAAGGGCGATGACGATTCAGCCCTCAACGCAGCGAAAGTGGCATTGCTTGACGTTTCAGCGACATGGTGCGGACCCTGCAAGATGATCGCTCCTGTTGTCGAGGAATTATCGGAAGAGTTCGCCGGAAAAGTCGAGTTCTTCAACGCTGACGCTGAAGAGAATCCCGGACTGGCCAAGAAGCTCCGTGTCATGAGCATTCCGAATCTTGTCATCATGAAGGAAGGCAAGGTTACGGCCAGACAGGTCGGTTTTCAGGGAGCTGAAGAGCTTAGAGCGTGGATTGAAGCGAACATCTAGCGTGGTGGAACTATGGAGCGTTATGCGTGGAAAGCAACGGTAAAACCGGGAATGCTTGAGGAGTACAAGAGACGGCACGATAACATTTGGCCGGAAATGAAAGAGCTTCTCAAGTCAGCAGGAATTTGCAACTATACTATATGGAACGCAGGCAATGAACTTTTCGGTTACTATGAGTGCGAAAAGGGCGTTGATTTCGCCGCAAAGACTCAGGCGGAAAGCCCGGTAGTCGACCGATGGAACGAATACATGAAGGACGTTATGACAATGGAAATGGACCCGGAAACGGGAGCGCAGCCGAAACTCAAACAAGTATTCTTCCTCGAGTAGACGACAAAAATTTATCCCCCTGTCATTGAGGCAGAGGGATTTTTTTATCATAATCGCGCAAAAAGACTCCCACTTCTATAAGTGGGAGATGAATTGCGCTAAGTTAAGTGAAGTGTGCTATAATTCCTTCTGTTGAATAACTGGAATAAATGAAATTCCGA
>CAJODC010000049.1 GCA_905233215.1 uncultured Synergistales bacterium | reverse complement strand
GAGCTTACTGGTGGCTACAGCACTAACAGCTTTCTCCTCAAAATCATCCATCTCGTCCACATACAACGCAAGAGCAGCCGTCTTCAAATTGCGAAGATTGCTCACAACATTACTGGCCTTCGCTGACGTAACCGCTTCAGTACTGGACAACATCATCATTGCCGACAGAATACCGATCACCACGATGACGATCAACAATTCAACGAGAGTAAAACCTTTACGTTTCATGATTAACATCCTCCTAGTGTGTGTGTCTTACTGCCTGAGAAATTTTACCACATTCTCATAATTCTTACACCCCTATACTCGGTTACAATTCCGTCAACCTTTAGGACAACTGAACAATCGCTGATGTTACAGGCGCGAATATTGATGTCGCTATTATTGCGATGATTCCTCCGACAAACACAATCAGCATCGGTTCAAGCAGTGAGACAGTCGCCTTCACCTGTTCGTCAAGTTCCTGATCGTACCACGTTGCCACGCGCTCAAGCATGTTGTCAAGGTGTCCTGTCTCTTCTCCGATCCTCATCATCTGAGACACTAGCACAGGGAAAATTCCTGCCTGCCTCGCAGAATCTCCAAGCGATATTCCCCTGATAACTCCCTGTCTCAAGCTTGCGTAACCTTCTTCGACAGCCTTGTTTCCGGCAGTGCCTTCAGCCATTTCGAGACTCCTCACTATCGGGACTCCTGCTGCCGTCAGTGCCGATAGAGTTCGGCTTGACCTCGCCATTGCTGCCTTCATCACTAAGTCTTTCATCACCGGGATTTTCAGCTTGATTCTATCCATCGTGCCTTTCGTGGCTTTGTTGGTCGACAGGAAGTATAAACTGAATATTATTCCTGCTATCACGGCTGCCACTATGTACCAGTTGCGTGAAAACCAGTTCCCTACCGCAAACATTACAAGAGTTATCTGCGGTAAGTCGATGTTCAGAGCAGCGAAAGTCTCCTCAAATTTCGGCACTAGGAACATGAAGAACAGTATCAATATTCCTATCGCAAATATCATTATGAATGACGGGTAGAACATTGCGCTTCTTATCTTGCTGCGTAACTGCTCCTGCTTTTCGAGGAGTGTTGCTGACTGTTCGAGCGCCTGACCTAGCAATCCGCCTTCCTCGCCTGCTTCAATCAGCGAAACTATCAGAGTGCTGAACGCTTTTTCCTGACTCATCGCCTGACTCAACGGCATTCCTCTATCGAGTCTGTTCTTGATGTTCTGTAGGGCGTAACGCAGGGAAGCGTTTTTCTCACCTCCTGCTATAACGTCAATAGATGTTGCAAGACTGAGCCCGGCATTTTCCATTGTCGCAAGCTGTCTGAAGAATACCATCAATGATTTCAACGGTACTTTTCCACCGCTCAAGAGATGCCCTAAATCGAGATTCATGAGGGACTTCAGGGACGTTTTGCCGGAACTTGATGACGAAGATTTTGTTGACTTAGGCTGTGAAGGCGATGAGCCTCCGCCCTGTGAGTTGAGGTTGATTACTATCATTCCCTTTGAGCGGAGGTTATCGAGTGCGCTTCTCTGATCGCTTGCCTCAACATAGCCCTCGACCATTTCACCGTCAGCGGCTCTAGCACGGTACTTGAAATTCATGAACGCTTCATCTCGCTTTCTAGTACCCTGGCGACATGACTCGCTCAATTTCGGCTTGGTCATAAGCGTAACTCTTAGCTGTTGACCTTGAGATTTTGCCGTCCTTGAACCAGTGCGCTAAATCCTGTTCCATCGTGTGCATTCCGAATGACATTCCAGTGAGCATAGCGTTACGAATACTGCTGATTTTGCCCTCTCGAATGCTTGCCCGTATCGCCGGAGTCGTAATCATGATTTCCGTAGCGCATACACGGCCTTTTATGTCATCTCTTGGGATTAACTGCTGTGAACAGATTCCTAAAAGAGTGTAGGCAAGCTGAAGCCTGATTTGATTCTGTTGATGAGGCGGAAAAACGTCAACGATTCTTTCAATCGACTGTGAAGCGTCCTGAGTGTGAAGAGTTCCGAAGACCAAGTGTCCAGTCTCAGCAGCCGTTATAGCCGCTCCGATTGTCTCAAGGTCTCTCATCTCTCCTATCATGATAACGTCAGGGTCTTGACGTAATACGTGGCGGATTCCTGACGCGAAATTTTCCGTGTCATGGCCGATTTCCCTTTGGTGAATGACTGACATTGCCGGAGTGTGAATGTACTCGATAGGGTCTTCGATTGTAACGATGTGAGCTTTCCTGTTGTGGTTAATCTCGCTGATGATTGCGGCGAGAGTTGAGCTTTTTCCGTGTCCTGTAGGGCCTGTTGCTAGGAATAGCCCTCTGTGTTTCTCCGACATCGTTTTGAGTATCGGAGGAAGTCCAAGCTCATCAAGCGAACGAATTTCAGTCGGAACGAGTCTGAACGTCAATGAAACTCCGTTCATCTCCCTGTAAGCACTGCCTCTGAATCTCTGAGTGCCGTACATGAACGCGAAATCAAGATCGCCAGTCCTAATGAAGCGTTCGTGTTGAGCTTCAGTCAAAATATCGCTGATGAATTTTTCGAGAGCCTCTCTCGTGAAGACCACTGATGAGTCGATGTAGTCAA
Source organism: uncultured Synergistales bacterium (assembly GCA_905233215.1). Classification (GTDB taxonomy): domain Bacteria; phylum Synergistota; class Synergistia; order Synergistales; family Aminobacteriaceae; genus JAFUXM01. Next base: position 6,833 of record CAJODC010000049.1, on the reverse strand, counting down.
GTTCGCCGTGTATCCTGAGAGCAGGAAGACAGCCGGAACTTAAATGAATATCGCTTGCTCCTTCGTTGATTGCTAACTTGATGAGCTGTTCCAAATCGGGGTTGTTAAATTGTGGCACTTAAAATCTCCTCCAATGATGTATAACCTTGTAACGCTGCGTTAATTCCAGCACGGCGCAGAGTTTTCATTCCGTCTTCAATGGCTGCGTTCCTCAATTCCAGAGCGTCAGCACCTTTGATGATCATCTCTCTCAAATGGTCATTCAGCACCATGATCTCATAAATTCCTCGTCTGCCCCTGTAACCGTGTCTGCAATTCTGACAGCCTACTGGCCTGAATGCCGTGCTTCCTGACGGGATTCCGTATTTCTCGCAGAGAGCGTCATCAAGTTCGTACTCTTCCTTGCAGTGAGGACACAAGCACCTGACAAGACGCTGGGCAACAACTCCCGTCAATGAAGCAGCAAGAAGGAAGGGAGCTACTCCCATGTCAATAATACGTACAGCCGCGCTCGGAGCGTCATTAGTGTGAAGCGATGACAAAACGAAATGCCCGGTCAACGCCGAACGTATAGCGATTTGCGCCGTTGGAGTGTCTCGAATCTCTCCGATCATGATCTTGTCGGGGTCTTGTCGCAAAATCGAACGTAACGCGCTGTCGAATGTCAAGCCTGCTTTTTCGTTCACGTTCACCTGATTGATGCCGGGTATGTAGAACTCTACGGGGTCTTCTACAGTGATGATATTTATGTCGGGCTTGCTGATTTTCTTCAGCATTGAGTAAAGAGTTGTCGACTTTCCCGAACCTGTAGGGCCTGTGGCGAGCATCATTCCCCAAGGAGTCTCACAGAACTGATTGATTGACTGCATGTCGTCATCATCGAGTCCGAGCTGTTCGAGTTCAACGAAAGAGTGATCCCTGTCGAGAATACGGAGAACGACTTTCTCACCGCTCATTGTCGGAAGAGAGCTTACACGTAAATCTATGTGCCTTCCGTCTATGATAGTGAGTATACGGCCGTCTTGCGGCTTACGTTTTTCGGCGATGTCCATTCCGGCCATGATCTTTAAGCGTGAAATGACTGCCGGCTGAACGACTGCCGGGTATTGATTGTGAATGTATAACGCTCCGTCAACACGGAATCTTATTCGGCTCATCTGTTCGTAAGCCTCAAAGTGAATGTCTGAAGCATTCTCCCTCACAGCGTCCTGAATTGCACTGTTCACAAGTTCGATCAATGGAGCGTCATCAGGATTCATCGTGGTAGTAGTCGCTGCGAGAGGCGTGTAAACGTCTGCTGCCTCCATTGTGTCGGTCATTGCGCCCTGAAGGTTCGCGCTGAACTCGTACATTCGTGAAATGTTGCGCGAGATGTCGTCGCCTCCTGACGTGGCGATACGGAGATCATGCCCTGTAAGTAATTTAATCTCGTCTTGTGCCGGAAGGTCTAAAGGGTCTGACATCGTAACAAGAAGAGTGTCATCATCATCAAGTTTCAACGGTATGAGCTGTAGACGTTCGGCAACATTTCGGGGAATCATTTTGATTGCTTTGTCTTCGGGCTGGTAACGGTCAAGCTGAATGAATTGCAGTTCGAGCTGAACCGCTAGAGTTTCGGCGACTTGAGTGGGAGTCAACGCTCCCAATGATACGAGAATTTCGCCGAGCCTCTTATCCGAACTTTTCTGAAGCATTAGAGCTTTATCGAGAGAGTCTTGGCTTACGAGGTCATATTCGCGGAGAATTTCGCCAAACATTTTACGCTGAGTGAAAAATATATCCTGCAAAAGTATTCCTCCTTAATGTCTCGTTAAGATTATAATCTGTTGTATTATATACGAAATTTTATTCAGAGAGAGTGATCAGATAGTGTCAGCAATAACAGCACCAAGAGGAACGAGGGACATTTTACCACAGGAGTCGTGGAAGTGGTCATTTATTGTAAACTCGGCAGCGGAAACAATGAAAAATTTTGGCTTCAGTGAGATACATCTGCCCATTTTTGAACACACTGAATTATTTTCACGTGGAGTAGGAGAGACTACAGACATTGTTGAAAAAGAAATGTACACGTTCAACGACAGAGGCGGAAGAAGCATAACCCTGCGTCCTGAAGCTACTGCCGGAGTGATGAGAGCAGCGATCGAAAATAATTTGTGCGCTCAAGGTGCAAGCGTGAAGCTCTGGAACTGGGGGCCGATGTTCCGTCACGAAAGACCGCAGAAGGGACGCTACAGACAGTTCTACCAGATTGACGCGGAATGTCTTGGGATTGCCGATGCTATGGCTGACGTTGAAGTTATAGCACTGAGCATTGAACTATTCAGGCGACTCGGACTGAAGAATCTCGAAGTCGTCATAAACTCTGTAGGCTGTGAGAAGTGCAGACCTGTTTACCGTCAAAAACTTGTCGAATACTTCACCGCTCACATTGACGAGTTATGCCCGACATGTGTTGACCGTCTCGGAAGGAATCCGCTTCGTATTCTTGACTGCAAGAACGAATCATGCGGTCATGCTGCTGACGGTGCGCCGGACATTTTCGACTCGCTCTGCGATGAATGCCGTGAACATTTCGAGAAGGTCAGAGGAGGACTTGAGAGACTCGGTTTCAATTACACGTTGAGCAAAAGATTAGTGAGAGGACTGGACTATTACACGAAGACGGCCTACGAGATTCTTTCTGGGGACTTGGGAGCGCAGAACGCCGTAGCAGGGGGAGGACGTTACGACAACCTGTCGAAGGCCATCGGTGGCGGAAAGATTCCCGGTGTCGGCTTTGCGTGCGGACTTGACCGGGTTGCTCTGGTCATGGAGGAACAGGGCTGTTCATTCGGCAAGAGGCCGGGAACTTCTGTGTACTGCGTGGCACTCGATGAGGAGTCACGCGGAGATGTTCAGGTTTTGACACACAAGCTGAGAATGTCGGGACTCTCCGCTGAATGCGATACATCTGGCAGGGGCTTCAAGTCTCAGATGAGATCGGCAGGAGCGTGTAAATTTGCGTGCATCATCGGCAATGATGAGAGGAAGAGCGGAACTGTAGCGGTAAAGAATCTTTCTGACGGCGAACAGGTGAGTATTCCTATTGAAGAGGCTGTAACTTTCATTAACGAAAAACTCAAAAATTCTGAAACGCTTGTATAATTAAATCACTCGTGAAATTCTAACGTAAAGGAAGAGTTAATCTTGGAAGAAAAAAGGAAAATGAAGAACATCGGCATCATCACTTCCGGCGGTGACTGCGGAGGACTGAACGCCGTAATCAGGGGAGCGGCAAAAGCGGCACTCATGAGAGGAATGAGAACTTACACGATTCCGAACGGTTACGCTGGACTCTACAACCTCGTAAACTTTGACCATCTCGTTGAGCTTGACGAAGAGAGGACAGACCATGTCAACTCACAGTTCGCAGGAAGCGATGCAGGCCACAGCCGAGTGAAGATCTCAAAAATCAACGACCCCGAAAAGTACGACCGAATAATGATGGGATTACGCAAGCACAACATTGACGGTCTCGTAATATCCGGCGGTGATGACACTGGAAGCGTTGTTGTTGACCTTTCTGAACACGGTATACCATGCGTACACGCTCCCAAGACGATGGATCTTGACCTTCAGACATACTCAGTCGGCGGAGACTCAGCGATCAACAAAATCGCTAACATAGTTGACGACCTCAAGACGACGGGAACGACTCACAACCGAATAATGGTAATTGAAGTTTTCGGACGTTACGCAGGACACACGGCATTCAGGGGAGGAATTGCAGCTGATGCCGACTGCATATTGATACCTGAAGTACCTGTTGACTTCAACGCAGTCTACGCTCACCTCAAGCACTACTACATTCGCCGAATCCTGAACTCAGACGTTCACGCCGGAACATACACGATCGTTGTCGCTGAGGGCGTAAGGGGCGAGGACGGTCAGTTATTCTCGGACGGAGGCGGAGCGAGGACGGATTCATTCGGACACCCGAAACTCGCAGGAGCTGGACGCTTCGTGAAGGAGACACTCGAGGACATGATGAGACAGGACCCCGAAATCAAACAGTTCATGAAGACATCAGAAATGTATGTACCCGGAGTGTTTGAGATTCCCGAAATCCGCGAGGTTATCCCGAGTCACATCGTCAGGAGCGGTTCAACGTCAGCCTATGATGTCAACTTCGGAAAACAGATCGGAGCGGCAGCCGTGATTCTGCTTGATGAGGGCGTGAGCGGTGTTACTGTAGTGAAGATGTATGACGGCAAGATTCGCTACATGCCGACAGCCGAAGCGATTGCTCAGAGATTCGTGGGACTTGAGAGCGTAACATTCTATGAGCAGATGGACGTTTGCTTCGGAAGATACCGCCAGCAGTATGTTCCGAAACTTGAGGAAGTTCACGGAGCTGTTGAGAGACAGTACAGCTAGAACACGAAAACGGAGTCCCCTTGTTCATGCGAGGGGACTTTTTGTTGACAAGAAAGGGGGACGGGCATAAAATATCCCTCGTTGTATTGGGGCTGTAGCGCAGTTGGGAGCGCGCGACATTCGCATTGTCGAGGCCGGGAGTTCGAATCTCCTCAGCTCCACTGAAAAATAAAAGCCGCTCACGAAGAGCGGTTTTTTTGTTCCTTACTGACACACGAATAATCTACAGGAAGAAATAACGTATAACAAACAGCAGAACAATCAAAGCGACTCCGAGAAGCCCGAAGAAGAATAAATCTCCGGCAATCGAAGCGGCTTTTTGTTTTTGTTCTGACTGAGGCTGATCTTTGACACGTATTTTTATGTCCTTCGTTATGGTGACACAGCCTCGTATCTCATCGCTGATTTTGACGTAAATAAATTTCTTGCCCTGAGTGTCTCGAATCTCATAGACAGGGAAAAGAGGTTCTATTTCGTTCTCCTCAAGATATTTGCTGACTAATGCGCTTGTTCCTTCGCCCTCGATTTTTACTCCGATAACATCGCCGGGAGTAATATCTGATGACGCTTTGCCCCTCACCGGATCAACCTGAGGCGTACACATTATCACAGTGCCTTCAAAGTTGCTTTCCTTCTTGGCCTCTTCACGTTCTTTGTCGGCCTGAATGGCTTTCTCGCGTTCTTCCTGTTCTTTTTTCATCTTCGCTAGCTGTTCAGGACTCGGCGGAAGAGGCTTGATGACTTTTGCTCGTTCAAGCTCGGAACGGCTGATAGGTTCTGCCTCTGTTGACGCTGTGAAAACACACTGAGCGGCTGCCTCAAAACTTCGGCGGTACATGCTCTCAATCTGACGGACTTTCGCCTTCGTGTAATTCTCGTAGAGCTTCTTCTTCTCCTCTATCGTCAGTATCTCTTTCAGCTCTATCTGTAGACGCTCCGACCAGTCTTTATCCAGAGGTCCCAAACTTGGCAGCCTCTTAACGAACGTCCGCCAGTCCTTAGTAACTTCGGGCGGAACTTGACCGCTTGAATAAGGCTTGGCCAGCCAAAATATCTGGAACACAGTCCGTCCCGTCTTGCCTTCAAAAATTACGCAATACCCTCCGCCCATGTCGCCTCGTGAGGGAGTGAAGATTGATTTCAGCGCAAGAAACTCCGGTTCTTTCGGAAGCCTGACAGGTTCTGCCGGAGAAGGCGTGTCCTTTTTGTCAGTCGCTTCGATTAGGTCTTGTACGTCTGTTACAGAGAAAAGTTCTTCGGGCATGACTTTTTACCGGGCTGAATAGCTCTTTGCGCTCCAAGATTTTCCGTGCGGAATCTCTCCAGCGATAAGCTCAAGGTAACGACTCATGCAGTGAGGGCATTTCCTGTCGGGCGATGATGAGTCGGAGTCGAACTCCTTTTTGCACTCAAGACACTTGAATTTTGGCATAACTGAATCCTCCGTGAGAGTTTGTATCTGCTAAGAACGTCAAGATTATATCCCGTAAAATATTTCTGTGCAATCGCGTGAATACCTGACTCTTTTTTCACTTCGAGTTCTTGACGTAATCGTTGCGTTCTTTGAGGGCTCGTTCAGCAAGAGTGCAGGCTCTAATCACGTTCTGAACATCTCCGCTCTTCACAGCCTCCTCAACATCTTCGACCGCTCTTTCCAGTGAACGCTCAAGTTTACCGCTAGCCGGTGTAGGGTCAGAATACTTCACGGCCTCCGATAGTCTCATCACCTGAGCGATTGCGTCCTCCGTCATTCCTGATGACTTCATCTCGTCGGCAATGTACGCGATTTTCGATGACATTGAAGCGAGATTGAGTCTTCCTTCGGATTGCTGACGGGACGAAGCATCTGACAGTTTCAGCTCGGCCATGTTGATTAACCCCATAGGCACAAGGAAAACTACAAGCCCTCCGATTTCAGTCAGCATTAGCCGTGTCATCGTCCATTCTGAATGAGCGTTCCAGAAAGCTATGACGATTGCGAAGACGAAATATAATCCTCCGAGAATGATTTTCGAGAAGCCGACCGGGACATTTTTACCGCCGTTGCCCCTCATTGCGATTCCTGCGAACATCAAAGTCTCAACGACCATCGCAAAAATTATGAAGCCGACCGAGACCCAGAAGTTTGTACCGCGCTGTTCAGGTGTCGTCAAAAAGTACACAAAAACAGAAGCGGCGAGTCCGATTAACGCCATGATGATGAAGATGTTGAAGACCTGACGAATTTTGCTGAAGAATTTTCCCATCGTTACCACTGCTACATAAAAAGTGTAATTTGTTCACCTTTTTGAGGTTTCCTCGTTCAACCTGTCCCTTTTCGCTAATCTACTCAGGTTTGTCTGACAGTCCAGAGGCTTAACTTCCCGCCTAGCCAGCGGTACGATATTTCATACAGCTTCTCAAATTTAATGCGG
>CAJODC010000048.1 GCA_905233215.1 uncultured Synergistales bacterium | reverse complement strand
AATGCCTGTGAAACTGCTGGAATCAAATTTATTGCTCCGTACTCAATGACATATCTTGACGCCCCTATAGACTATCAGCGAATCAGGAGCGGAGAAACAAAATATCTAGTCCGTGAAGTATTCAGGAAATTATATCCTGACTTAGAGATGCCAGAGAAAATCCCTATGCCCCGTCCCGTCAACGAATGGTTCAAAGACTGGGAAGGCCCGAAACGACCTGAGTTTTTCCCACACTGCACCGACAACATGACAGGCGATCAAAAATGGATGGTCTGGTGTCTCGAACGTTTCCTGAATCTACCAGAATGATCTCAACAAAAATCCCCTCCGATTTGACAGAGGGGTAATTTTTTTTTACGCACTCAACGATAACAAGTTCCTATAAATCGGATACGGCCAAATATCCGCAGCAATCGTCAGCTCGGCCATGTCGCATTTCGCTCTTATCTCGTCCATCAACGGAATAATCGTTCCCGTCAGAAAATCGCTCCGTTCTCTAGCGTTCATCTCTGACAGTCTGCCCTTCAGTTCAAACAGTGCGTTTGCGTCATGAATCAATGCGTTCTTAGCCCTTCCGAGTCCGCCGACATAATCACGCCACGGAGTCATGTCGCCAAAATCAACGTTCTCAAAGTAGAGCATAGACTCGCGCTCCAACGTCAACTGCTTCGAGATCGCCGGCAAAACTCCCTCCCATAACATATCGTAGAGTACAGCCGCTTCAACCTCAAGTCCCGTAGCAAAACTCTCCATTCTTATCGCTCTCAGGTTCTCAAGTTCATGAGCCCGGTAAACCCCCAAGTTTTCGAGCATCTCTTTGTTCTCAGGCTTCAACAGAAGGTCTATCCTGTCCGGCATCGTCTCAGCCTCAACAAGTCCTCGCCTCTTCGCCTCATCGTGCCATTCAGCAGAGTAAGCATCGCCCTCAAAAAGAACACTGCTGCCCATTCTGAATGCCTCACGGGCTGCCTCAAGTGCTGCGTCAATAGGGTCTTTGCCCTCCGAGATTTTCGCCTCAATCATTGCCGTAACCTGTTCGATCCCCCATGCCCACAGGCACGCGAACATCGTTACAGGAAGCGCAATGCTCTGACTCGCTCCGGGTGCCCTGAACTCGAACTTGTCGCCCGTGAACGCTACAGGGCTAGTCCTGTTCCTGTCCGAGTCGAACGGGATTATGTCGGGAAGTTTCGACAGTCCCAAATCCATAACGCCTTTCTCAGGGAGCGAAACATCAGAATTATCGAGCCTGTGTATCAAGTCCGTTAAGGCTGAACCGAGATATACGCTTATGATTGACGGGGGAGCTTCATGGCCTCCGAGCCTGAATAAATTTCCTGATGTAGCTATCGAAAACTGTAACAGGCTGTGAAATTTCGACACTCCCAGAACTACAGCCGATAAGAACGAGAGGAACACAACATTTCTTCGGTGGCTGTTTGACGGCTTGAGAAGGTTACGGCCTTCACTGTCAACAAGCGAAATATTCGTGTGTTTTCCTGAACCGTTCATTCCAGCAAAAGGCTTCTCGTGGAAAAGCAATCTCAACTCGTGCTGACGTGCTAATTTCCTCATCGTCTCCATCAGAATCTGATTCTGATCGCAGGCTCTGTTAGCATCGGAATAAAGGTGAGCGAACTCGAATTGACATCTTGCGACTTCGTTGTGTCTGGCAAGCACTGAGACTCCGAGACGGGCTAAATCCCTTTCGACATCTTCCATGTAGCGCAGGACTCTTCCGTGAATCGCTCCCATGTAGTGATGGTCAAGTTTCTGATCTTTCGCAGGCTGTGCGCCGATTAGAGTTCTTCCGCAGAATCTTATATCGGGCCTCAACTGAGCTCGCGGTCTGTCAAGCAAAAAATATTCCTGTTCCGCTCCGACAGTCATTTTCACGTAACGTATGCCTCTTTGTCCGAGTGTCCTCAAAAGTTTGAACGCTCTGCCCTCAATAGCGTCAAGCGAACGAAGCAGCGGTGTTTTCAAATCCAGCGGCGTGCCGTCATAAGACAGGAACGCTGACGGAATGAACAACGTACCGCCTTTAGGAGTCTTCACGACAAACGCAGGACTCGACATGTCCCAGACTGAATAGCCGCGTGCCTCGAATGTTGAGCGTGTCCCGGCTGACGGGAAACTTGAAGCGTCAGGCTCTCCTTGAGCGAGATTGTGTCCCCTGAATACCTCGATGGGATTCCCTTCACCGTCAGACATCGTGAACGACATGTGCTTTTCCGCTGTGAGTTCGGTCTGAGGCTGGAACCAGTGCGACCAATGAGACGCGCCTTTTGAGACCGCCCAGTCTTTCATCGCTCCTGCTACTATGTCGGCAGCTTCGGGGGAAAGTCTTTCTCTTCCTTCCATAGCTTCGATGACTTGAGCGTAAATGTCGGGATTAAGTTTCTCCCTCATCGTTCTCTTGTCAAAAACCATTGAACCGAATATTTCTCGTGTCGATTTATATTCTTTATCCGGCATTATGCAATTCTCCTTCCAGTTTAAGCAAAAATTTCATCAAAAAATCTGCTTAACTTAGGAGATATTTTAACACAAAAAATCCCTCAGGCGTTTTCACCTGAAGGACTCATAAAAGTTACTGCTGGCTATGCGCTAAGATCGTAGACATTCTCGCTCGTGGTAACTGTCTTTGCGCTCTTCATTACTGTCGGGACGTTCTCATAAATGCTATTGTTGGTGATGATAGCGTTCATAAGTGCCTTGACTGCTGAGGACTCCGCTGACGGTTTAGCGTAGTTAAAGCTGATTGTCATCGTCTTGTCCTCGTTGGTCTCAAAATTCAGTACCAATTTCGTACCCTCTGCCATTGCCGTTCACCTCCTCCCCGGCTGTACTGATAAAAGTTATGCTGCTGACATTGTGTTGACCTTAGTCTCCTCAACGGCTGTGATAGTCTTGCTGAGACAGGGTGCCAACGCTGAAACTACCGCTAGAGCTTTATCGGCATCGTAGCCAAGTTCGCTCATGTTACCCAGTGAAAGACTCGCTGTCTTGATGTTGCCTTCACTGTCCGTGCCTGCATTGACTTTCACATTGACTGATACTTTCTTGAGTGTGAGTACCGCCATTCCGGTCTACCTCCCTTCGTTTTTTTGATTTCTTCTCTCAACCGGTTGACGATGAGAATTATACTCCTTTATGAGATTATGTCAAGCGATTATGATATATTTACATTCGTTTGTGATATAAGCGATTGATTTCGCTGAATTTCTATCACTTTTCAAGGCAACAAAAAAACCGCCCTCTGTTTCAAAGGCGGTTGTGATTTCTGATTCGTGTTAAGCTAAAAATTCCTTAGCGATAAACAGCACTGAAAGCACTATCATCAGGAACGATATATCCTTGAATCTTCCAGTCAAAATCTTCACGGCCACGTAAAACACTATCGCAAACTCAATCCCTACCGCTATGCTGTAGGCCAGAGGCATCATGAAGAAGCCTATTATTGACGGTATAAGCTCCGTCCAGTCGTCATAATTGAGATCACGAAGGCTCATCATCATGTAAATTCCAACAATGACAAGAGCAGGGGCTGTAGCATAAGCCGGAACCATTCCCACTAGAGGCGTGAAGAATATCGCTCCAACGAAAAGAAGCGCGACTACAATCGAAGTCAGACCGGTTCTTCCGCCCTGAGCAACTCCTGATGATGACTCAACATAGCTCGTTACCGTTGACGTTCCCATTGCAGCTCCCGCCATCGTGGCAACCGCATCGGCCATCAACGCTCCTTTCGCTCTCGGCAAATTCCCGTTCTCGTCAAGAAGTCCCGACCTGTTGCAGACACCAACGAGAGTCCCGAGAGTGTCGAAGAAGTCAACAAAGAAAAACGTGAACACTACGATCCAAAATTCCGATGTCTTAATCAGCGAGAAATCAAGCTGTCCGACAAGAGGCATGATTGACGGAGGCTGAGACACGAATGTTTCGGGAACTTGAACGAGTCCCAACGCCGCAGCGATTCCAGTTACCACGATGATACCGATCAGGAGCGCGCCCTTGACGTTCCACGCGGTCAACACGGCCATAATGATTAGTCCGAGCATTGAGAGCATCATCGGGTAATTTCCCTTGATTGAGCCGAGACCGAGAAGTGTAGCGTCATTGTTCACGATTATTCCGGCTGACTGAAGGCCGATGAATGAGATGAACAGTCCGATACCTGCCGAGATACCGATCTTGAGGCTCTTGGGAATCGAGTTCATTATCTCTTCTCGTATGCTGGTCAGAGTCAAAACAGCAAAAATCGCTCCCTCAATGAATACGGCTGCGAGTGCCATCTGCCATGTTACCGGCGCACCGTTTATCTTCATGTTGAGGACGACTCCGAACGCAAAGAATGCGTTTAACCCCATTCCCGGAGCGAGTGCTATCGGGTAATTCGCAAACACCGCCATCAGGAACGTACCCAGTGCAGACGCAAGACAGGTTACAACAACAAGAGCGTTGAAATCCATTCCTGTACTGCTGAGAATGTTGGGGTTGACGAAAATAATGTACGACATTGTCACGAACGTTGTGAGTCCAGCGAGTACTTCGGTTGTGAACGTGCTGCCGTTCTCGCGGATTTTGAATAATGACATTTACATATCACACTCCGTAGTAAGAATGAGATGCTATTATCTCACAATTTCTCAATATGACACACAGAAGTATAATATTTTACATTACAACATTCAATCAATGAGGGGAGATTCAGTGTAAAAAAAGTTTTTACCGCTTTGGCATTGCTGATGTTGATGACGGTTTCCGCTTATGCCGACATCGTACCGTTCAGCATGTACCGGCCTGCCAATGACGTTGAGAGAGTCGTGAAGGCTGATGTTCTTCCTGTTTCATTCGATCTCAGGAATAATTATGTTATTCCGCCCGTGAGGCATCAATACTTTTGGGGAACTTGTTGGGCTTTTGCCGTGATGGCTTCAAACGAGTCGAATTACCTTATGCAGGTTGCTGGGGGCCTATTCAGGAGAAGGACGGACTGAAATATTCTGACTTCACGAACGTCGCCAACATTGAGACTCTCGCAAAGAAGGAGGCAGGCTTCTACACCAAAGACAACGGAACTAAAATGACCGTTTCAGTACGCAAATACGGCAAGACCGCTCCGGGTTCAGACATTGAGAGCGTTGAAATTTTGTCGCAAAAAACAGAAACATACGATTTCGCTGGCTGGCACGTCATGAGTCTCGACAAGGCCGTAACACTTGAAAGCGGTGATTTCTTCTCAATCGTCATTGAGCCCGACAACACTTCCTACATATACCCGATAGCGATCTAGGGAAAATACAACGGATATTCCGACTACATGGTTGCTTTTGACGGTGAGAGTTATTTGTTCAGTGATGGCAGGTGGAATGACGCAGCATCTTTGACCGAAACAAGAGAGGGCAACGTGCTGAAAATCCCTTCGAACGTCTGCGTAAAGGCTTTCACAGTGTTCAACGGCGTGAAGGCTGACGAAAAAGTTGACGATGAAGACAGAAGCATTGACGGAGTAAAGGTCGCTTCAACTCCTGTCGTTACCGTCCCTGCAGAATACGTTGAGGCGCATAATCCTGTAGAAAACGAAGACAGCTTCAAGGGCCGTGTAATCTCTCAGATTGCTGTGGACAATAACGGCGATCCTCTGCCTGAAGGTGTGAGTCTCGACATTTACTTGATTTACATCAACGAATTTTTCGAGGACACTCCGCCGCTTTCGTCAACATACGGCGTGATTGAACAACTCGGAGAGATTGACCCGTTTTACCCTGTAGGCTATGCTCCTGACGGCTACATGGAAATTGACGGCATCTTGCTCCCTGTGTATTTGACTCAGGTTGTTACGGGCAAGGGCGGAATGGTAACGATTGACGCTGACAACATGAAGAGGACTATTCCGGCCGGGTATTACGATGTCATGTACTCATCGAAAACACCGCCTGTTGTCGGAATGCTCAGAGTGATTGAGATAACAGAGAGTGAAGAAGAGAGTGAAGAAAGCAGCGATGACAGTTCCAGCGGTGACATTTCCAGCAGAGACATCTCCAACGGAGTGCCAAGCTAAAGCGGCGGCTGTAACGTTGGAATCTTCGCTCTGTTCACATTGGCTGTGATGCTCCGGAAGAAATCAGCGTAAAAATTTTCCCCCTGTTCGATGATGGACGGGGGGATTTTTGTATCTATTCGTAACCGCTGAACGCCGAAGGATCAAGCGATTTTATTTCGACAACCTCACGGACATTGACGCAGAAATTGTGAACTATCATCAGTCTCGCTAATATTCTTCCGTCAACAAGTATAATGTGCTTCTGTTTCGCGTAATCTTGGGCAGGCTTCGAGAAATTAGCGTTCGTTACGAGGAGTCCGCGCCCTGCTTTTCGTTCGACAGCATCGCCGAAACTCTGCATGTTCCAGCTCGTTATTATGCTTCCCTTTTCGAGTTTTCTCGTCTGAATGTATATCGGATTGTAACCGGGTCTGTCCTCGATGATTATTCCCTGAATCGCTCCGGCACTGACCCGGCGTTTTGCGTTCTTGAAAACCTCGTAGCCCATTCGTATAAGCAGGTCGGTAATTAGCTGTTCAAAACCTGCGGGGGATAAATTGTCCACCCTCGCTAAAATCTGCGACACGAGATTCTCATAGTCTGATAACTCGTCGTTATTCACGCTGAATTTCGATCCGGTATTGGCACTCATGGCTAAAAGCCCCTGAGAAGTTTCAGAGGCTCACGCTTCAGTTACATTTCGCCTCGCTCAATGGCGACTATTCCAGTTCTCGCAAGATCGAGTATTCCGAACTCCTTGAGCAGTTCCTCAAACGCCTGAGTCTTTTGGTCATCTCCCGTTACTGATAGAGTGATGCTGTCCGGCGTTATGTCAACAACTGAACCCCTGAAAATATTTCCGATCTGTATAATCTCGTTCCTTGACGCTCTGTCTTCCGCTTTGACTCGAACAAGCATTAACTCTCTTCGGATTGACTTTGAAGGGTCGAGTATCTCAACGTAATGTATCGGCACAAGTTTACGTAATTGGCTGCAAAGGAGCTTGATTCTCTCTTCGTCTGAATATATCTCAATCGTGAAGCGTGTTACGTTTTGGTCAACCGTCCAGCCTGCCGCTATAGTCTCAATGTTATAGCCCTTGCGTGAGAACAAGTGAGCAAGCTGAGACAATACGCCCGCTTCGTTGTCCATCGCCGTTATTATCGTGTAACGCTTCAAGCCCTGTTCATTTTCTTTCGCCTGCATCAGTTAGCCTCCTTTAGTAGAGCATGAAATTTGTGATGAAACTGTTTCCGCCGACCATCGGCCTTACCATTTCATCAATATCAATCCGGCAGTCAATCACCCAGCCTAGACCGTCAGCCCTCGAAGCTACAGCGTCATTCAGTGCCTTTCGCAAAGATGCCTCATCTCTGACCGTTACGCCGTGAATGCCGTAAGCCTCAGCGAGTTTCACGAAGTCAGGCCCCCTGTCAAGCGTAGTCTGTGAGTAACGACCGCCGTAAATCAAGTGCTGCCACTGTCTGACCATTCCCAATGTCGAATTGTTGAACAGAAGCGTTATTATCGGCATATGGTAATACAACCGTCTTGTCGGGGTTGCCTGCCTGAACTCCTATAGCCGCTCCGAGTCCGAATCCCATTGTGCCGAATCCGCCTGACGTTGTGAGCTGGCCGGGATAGTCAAACCTGAAGTGCTGTATCGCCCACATCTGATGCTGTCCTACGTCTGTTGTTACCATTGTGTCCTGCGGCAGAATTTCAGCGGCGGCCGATAAAATCTGTTTGGGTGTGAGCGTTCCGTTCTCGGGGTCATCGTATTCTGTCTCACGCCTGAAAGAGAACACATAATTTTTCCAGCCGTCATTCTTTTTGTCAGCCTTCATTTTTGACAGCAAGAGAGTCAAAACTTCTTTAGCGTCCCCGATTATGTGAAGGTCTGTTTTGATGTTCTTGTCGATTTCCGAAGGGTCAATGTCAATGTGTACTATCTTGGCATTTTTGGCGAAACCTGCCGGGTTGAGTGTAACACGGTCAGAGAATCGACAGCCTACAGCTATCAGCAGGTCGCAGGCATCGCAGGCCATGTTTGACGCTTGTGAGCCGTGCATACCGATCATTCCGGTCTTGAGCGGGTCATAACCTCCGAACGCACCTCCGCCCATCACCGTTATCGCTACAGGAGAGTCCATTCTCCTCGCAAGCGTCCGAAATTCCTCGCTAGCTCCAGAACGTACTACACCGCCTCCGCAAATCAATAGAGGCTTCTCGCATCGTTCAATCATTTCGGCTAGAGTCTCAACGGCTTTGATGTCAATCTCAGGATAACCGATTGCAGGGTGATGAGTAGATTTCAGCCTCGCTATTCTCGCGCTTCCGTTCGCTGAAAATTCTTCGGGCGTTGTCGGCGTGTAATCGTATTCGTCTGCCGTAGCGTTCTTCTGAATGTCAATCAACACCGGGCCCGGTCTGCCTGATCTTGCTACGGTGAATGCTTCTCGCACTGTGTCAGCAAGATTCTTCACGTTGCTGACTATGTATGTACATTTCGTGATTGGGAGCGTTACGCCTGTTATGTCGACTTCCTGAAACGAGTCGCGCCCGATTAAGTCGGAATTAACGTTGCATGTTATGAACACTACTGGCGAACTGTCCATGTATGCCGTCGCTACTCCTGTAGCAAGATTAGTTGAACCCGGCCCCGATGTTGCGAAACACACTCCGACTCTGCCCGTTGACCTTGCGTAACCGTCAGCAGCGTGTGAAGCTCCCTGTTCGTGAGCGGTGAGAATGTGGCGTATCTCCGGGTGTTCGTATAATTTGTCGTAAACGTTCAGAATAGCCCCGCCCGGATAACCGAAGACAGTATCGACTCCCTGTTCAAGAAGACACTGTATCAAAATTTCTGAACCGTTCAATTTTCTTGTTGACTTGTCCATATTTCCCCTCGATGAAAAGATTTTCGTAAAATTGTAGCACATGTATAATTATTTTTTTGAGGAGGCTTCATCATGTCAAAAGCAATTATCAGCTTCATTATTATCACAGTAACTTTTCTGTCATCGCCAGCTCATTCATACGACATCATCATTGCTGGCGGTGGAATGTCGGGAACGTCAGCGGCAATTCAGGCCGAACGACTCGGAGCCAGCGTTCTCATCGTCGAGCCGACTGGTATGCTCGGAGGTCAGGCAACAGCAGCAGGAGTCTCAACGATGGACGACATGAGCCGATTGCCTGAGAGCGGACTCTACCGTGAGTTCATGAACAGAGTGAGAGAGCATTACGGCGGAATGAAAAAATCAATCGCCACTGCTTACTGGAAATCAGACGGGAAAGCGTTTGAGCCTAAAGTCGGTCATGAAATTCTTGTTGACATGGCCAAGAGCGCGGACGTTCTTTATCATTCCGAGATAGTCAGCGTTAAGTCAGCCGACAAAGGAAAATCTGTTACGGTCAAAACTCCCGAAGGCACAAAAAATTTCGCCTGTAAGATTTTGATTGACGCTACAGAATACGGCGATGTCATTCCGCTTGCTGGACTTCGTTACAGGTCAGGCAACTCAATATCGCCCGACATGAATCCGCTCTCAATGATTCAGGACATAACGTGGACGGCGATAATCCGAAAGTACCCGAAAGGAGTTCCCGAAAAATTACGGCCAAAATCGCCATTGCCCGATTACGAGAAAGCACGCAAGAATTACATCTCTTACGTTTCACGAAACACTTTCAGCATCGGGAAGCGTTCACCGTTCAAACTTCCAGCAGAGTTTCACATTCACAACGCATACAGAGCCGTTCCCGACTCCTACATGGCCGGAAGCTACACAGGAGAGCGCAGAGACTGGAAGAAGGTTACGAAAACCGGCGTGAACTGGGGCAATGATTATCCGGGTCAATACGGCTGGCAGAGCAAGTACGGCATTCCGATAGCTTACCTTGAGGATAAAGACTTCAGGTTTGACATCAACCGAAAAGCTCTCATCAAGACTCTTCACTTCATCTACTACATTCAGAACGAACTCGGCGAGTCATGGTCAGTTGACGAGAACGAATACAACGAGTTACCGCCCGAAGCTGAAGACCTGCCCGAAGAATGGAAGGAAATCGCCAAGCACATGCCCCCAGTGCCATACGTCAGAGAGTCACGGAGGATTGTCGGCCCTTACACCTACAACTCACACGCAATCTACACGAACTCCGAGAGTTACCGCAACAACAAGAAGAATTGCGAACTTTATGACTCGATCGCAATCGGCGGATACATTCTTGATTTGCACGCTGGCGATGATGATGACGACTTCGAGCATGAACTGGGCGAGGGACAGTCGGCCATTAGGACACATGAGCCTTGCGGAGCGTTTCAAGTTCCTTTGAGGGTATTCATTCCTGAGAGCGATGATAATTTCCTTGCTGCCGAAAAAAATTTGTCGATGTCCCGTCTCGCTTCAGGGGCTTTGCGCCTTCAGCCTGTCTGCATGATGACCGGTCAGGCTGTCGGAACGCTTGCTGCTTTGTCCGTGAGCTTCGACAGAAAACCGAGAGACATTCGACCGCTTCAAGTCCAAAAAATACTTGCTGACAACGGCGTGACGATGTCGCTTGCTGAATGGTCAGACGTTCCAGAGTCTCACAAGTATTACGGAGCTGTTCAGATTGCGACACTGTACAGACTCGCAGAACCTGAGAGATACCCGGTCTACCCTAAGCAGAGAATCAGCACTCCGTCAAAAGATAGAAGGCGGCCCGGCCGTTTCGGTGTCGACAAAAAGATAACAAGCAGGGAATTTTCCGAGATGCTGAAGAAGAGCGGTATTGAAGTTCCTTTCCGTGAAGGAATGACGAAGGGCGAGGCACTGAGCGTAATAATATCTCCGGCATCGACTCCCAAGACTCGAAGAAGTCTGACTCTCGCTGAACCCAGCAATCCCGCCGTAACATCTTCGTTCACTGCCGTTGCGGCGGTCTTCAAGTCCGTCAATGCCTCTCTCATTTCACTGAGCTGCATTGCCGAAACGTTAAGCCCCGAACTTACTGAGCAATCACGAACGGCCATGTCATAAATTGCCTGTTTAAGTTCGCTGATGCCTTCTCCTGTTTTTGCTGACACTCGGATTTTTGTTGACACTGAATCGATCTCGCCGACTCTTTCGGTTAGGTCTGATTTATTCACGGCGATGACGGCGTTACGGCCTTCGAGTTCGTGAAGGTAAGCAATATCTTCCCGTGAAGGCTGGCAATTCCCGTCAATGACATAAACGCAGATGTCCGACTCATTCATGGCAATGACAGCGAGTTTCACGCCTTCAGCCTCGATAGCGTCATCAGTCTCACGAAGCCCGGCGGTGTCGATGAGTCTAACTGGAACGCCACCGATTATGATATTCTCCTCGATGATGTCTCTTGTTGTGCCGGGAATTTCGGTTACTATTGCTCGTTTTCGTCCGACAAGAGCGTTGAGAAGCGATGATTTCCCGGCGTTGGGACGGCCTGAGATTACGACTCTGACACCGTGAGAGAGGAGCATTCCTGCCGAACATCGAGGGATTAACGCCTCAAGTGCTGAGATTATCGGCATCATTTCAGCAGTAACATCAAGCCCCGTCAGAGTCTCGCCTTCAGGGAAATCAATCTGAATTTCTACACGGCTCTGCAACGCTAAGACATCATCATGAATTTTCATCACTTCACGGGACAATTCGCCCGTCATAGTTCTTGCTGCTGCCCTGAGAGCTTCATCGCTTCTTGAATTTATCGCCGACAAACCCCCCTCAGCCTGTGCCAAGTCGATATGACCGTTGACGAATGAACGCCGTGTAAATTCTCCGGGTTCGGCAAGCCTTGCACCGTTCGACAGAGTAAGCTCAAGACATTTTTTCGCCGACATTATTCCGCCGTGAGTGTGAATTTCTACAACGTCCTCGCCCGTGTAACTCTTTGGACTTTTGAAACAAACGCATAAAACCCTGTCGATGATTTCGCCGTTATCGACAAGGCTTGTGAGATACATTTTTGCGTGTTCGTTAAAATTTTTTCGGGCTAATATTTTTCCTGCGACAGAAACGGCATCAGGCCCGGAGATTCTCACGATTGAGATCGCTCCTTCGCCCAATGCCGTTGATATTGCCGAGATTGTGTCGGTCATGCGGATTGCTTTTTGAGCCACTCTTCAGCCGCGAAACGTGAAGCGACTTTCCCTGTGCCAACGGCCATGTCGAGACCTTCAAGAAGTTCGCCGACTCTCCTTCCCGGTTTCATCTGCAAGAGACTCATAACTTCACGCCCGGTCATGTACCTTGTTGACCCTTCCGTCTGCATCTCAACGGTGTTGAAGCGTCTGAGTACCTGCTTGAGGTTCCACCAGTTGTTGTCTAAAACTTCTCTGTATTCCTCAACGTGTCCTTCGGCAATCGCTGCACATCTTGCGAACTGTAACGCAATCAGCACGGCATCACGTGAATACTTGAGGACTTCCTTGCAGAGAGCTTCTTCGCTCGCAGGGTTGTAGAACCTCTTGTAGCTATTGATGATTGCGAGTACTGCCTCGATTGTCTCCGCAGGAATGTTCCAGCGTGTCAGGTAATCCTCAATGATTCTGTCGGTGTATTTGTCCCTGTCGCTGAGGTCGATAGTTCTTGTGCCGATATGACCGAGAAGACCGGCGAGAACGAACGCGTCATTCTGAATAATCTTGTTGACATCGAGACGCTCTTCAATGACTCTCAACACTTCGATAACATGATCGAAAATAGTACGGCCTCTTCCGTCAGGTACATTCTTGAGTTCGTCAAGCTCTCTCATGAAGAACGGAAGAAGATCATAATCATCACAAAGTTCAATGAATCTGCACGGCCTTCGCCTGATACCTTTTAGGATTTCGCGTCCCCACCTCTCTGCTGGAATGTCCATCATTCTCTTCGCGTGAACATCAAGAAAGCTGCGGACGTCAGTTTCGGTCTTCCAGAAAATATCCATCTCAAACTCTGCCGCGAATCTAAGCATTCTGAGAATCCTCAACGGGTCAGCGTTAATCAGGTCAACATTATCACCTGTGATGCGAATGACTTTGTTGCGAATGTCAAGACGGCCTCCAAACGGGTCGACAACACCGCCATCGCTGCGGATTGCTATAGCTTCGATGCTGAGATCTCTGCACGCTAAATCGTCCTCAATAGATCCGCCCCTGAGACTGAATGCCCTGAAGCGGACTCCGAGAAGTTCACCCCTCAATGCGGGAAAAGGCCCGCGAGCGTCAACAGTTCCGCAGCCGATAGCCTGAGCGACAGAGTACATGTCATCAGAGTCGACAGCGAGAGTGATAATTTCGGGCTGAATGCCCATCTCGAGCATACGCACCGTATCGCCGACCAGCCACGCTTTCGCGCCAGTCTCCTCAATTTTTTTGAGAACGTCAAGATAGTTGCGCATTTTCTTCATCCCCTTGAA
Organism: uncultured Synergistales bacterium; assembly: GCA_905233215.1. Lineage (GTDB taxonomy): Bacteria > Synergistota > Synergistia > Synergistales > Aminobacteriaceae > JAFUXM01. The sequence goes on along the minus strand of CAJODC010000048.1, from coordinate 7,386 downwards.
TAGATTTTTGTGAAAGATTTTTTCCGACATACAAATTGTATCACAGCTCAATAATTCCGCGAATTGATACGCCAAAACGTTTACCATATAATTATTACCAAAATTCAAAAAGACGCGGAGGGATAGCCTGTATGACGAACAAAATCACGGTCAGCAAAGCAAACGATATGATCACATTCTATCTTCATTCAGGCGGAAAACGTTTCTTCCTCTTCGTTCAGAAATACAGCAAGGGAGTGTATGATTTCTTTGCAGGAGGAAGGTCAGAGAGCGAGATCAGAAACTTCAAAGCGTGGAACAAAAATCCTCGTCTTGACAAAACCATCAGCAAAATTCCGCTCTATGTGAAGTACGTTTACCGCTACGAGGTCTAATTTGTGTGAAAAAAAACAGGGCAACTCAATTCTGAATCGTCCTGTTTTTTTGTTGACTAAATCATTGAGGCTACAGCTTGAGCGAGTCTCTCAAAGTCAGAAAATCTTGAAGTGTTTACGCAAAGATCATAATTCGATTTGCTTCCCCATTTCTGGCCAGTGTAAAATTCATAATATTCCGCTCTTGCACGGTTAATTTGTTCGATTCTCTTTGTGAGTTCTTTGTCTGACAGTTCACCGCCCTGTGCGTAATCTTCAGTATTTTTTTCACGGCATCGTTTCAATTTTGATTCGTCATCGGAGTACACGAATATTCTGAAAGGTTTTTCGTCCCTCAAAATATAATCTGCTCCTCTTCCGACAATAACGCAGTCAGATTTCCCGGCAAGCTCCCTGATAATGTCATGCTGTTCCTTCTGGACGTTCTGTCCGTAATCGGGAATGACCGCCCAGAAAGTTCTGCCAGTGTGAATCGGGAAGGGGATAACGGGTTTGTGTTCGGCTACGTTCTGGACGTATTGTTCTGACAGTGATGTACGCTTCGCGATCTCGCTGATTATTTCCCTGTCGTAGTAGGCGAAGTTCAGCCTCTGAGCGATTAACCTCGCAAGTTCTCTTCCGCCTGAACCAAATTCACGGCCTATTGTGATTATCTTGTTCATGTGATTCAACCTCCGTGTGAAAGAATAGCATCGAAAGTTTTTCACTGCAATCAAAACTAATTTGTGCTATCATTACCACTGCTTGCACTCAAAGCTCAGAGTATCGCTTACTGGATTGGCTTTGCTCCGGGCTATGAAGTATTAACACAGGAGGTATTCCATAATCCATGATCACGAAAGAAACAAAGCAGTCAGTCATCGCTGAGTATAAGACTCACGACACCGACACAGGTTCACCCGAAGTTCAGGTAGCGATTCTCACCGAACGTATCCGTGAACTGACCGAACATCTCAAAGTCCACAAAAAGGATTTCCATTCAAGACGCGGACTGCTCAAGATGGTCGGCTCAAGGCGAAGGCTTCTCCGCTACCTGATGAACAAAGATTTCAACCGCTACCGTTCACTAATTGAACGCTTAGGTCTCAGACACTAGGAGGCATTCAGAATAATGAAGAAGAACATTCACCCGGATTATCAGGAGTGTAAAGTAACATGCTCCTGCGGAAACACCTTCACGACTCGTTCAACGATGAAGGAAATACGTGTAGGAGTCTGTTCGGCGTGCCACCCGTTTTATTCGGGCAAGAAGGGCAGAATCCTTACTGAAGCAGGAAGGCTTGAGAAGTTCCAGAAGAAGTACAAGGGCGTTAATTACGGCCAGAAGACTGAAGTATAACAACCCAGATGATTTTACGGGGGCTGAGACGCTCCCGTTTTTGTTATGAACGTAATTTTATTGTCGCACACTCCAGAGCCTGACGCTTTAGTTGCTGCTGCTGCTAGAATTTGTTACAGGGACGTTACAGCAGGGGAACTTTTGCAGGGCGAAGAGAAGAATTTATCACGCAGGTTAATCGCTGACTTGTTCACGAGCGGTCATACTTCAACGTTTGAACATGTCTCGTTCACGTTTGGCGTTGACGGATTGAGCAGAGTATCATCACATCAGCTAGTGAGACACAGAGTCGCAAGTTTCAGCCAGCAGAGTCAGAGATACGTCAAAATGTCGCCTGACCCTGAAGCGGTCGTAATCCCTCCGTCAGTCAAGAGCAATCCTGACGCTTTGAGGATTTTCACCGATACAGTAGCGAAAACTCAAGAGGCTTACGCAGAATTGACATCAATGGGAATACCGAAGGAGGACGCGAGGTTCATACTTCCTCACGGTCATTCAACGAGGCTGGTCATGACGATGAACGCAAGGGAGCTTCACCACTTCTTCAGCCTGAGACTTTGCAGGCGAGCCCAATGGGAGATTCACGAACTTGCTCGGAGAATGCTATTGCTTTGCAGGGAGGCAGCTCCGGTTTTGTTTGAGAAGGCTGGACCGTCATGTATTTACGGGAAATGCGGCGAGGCTAGAACCTGCGGTAAACCGTATAAAGATATGGAGGATTTGCTTGTTTAAGAGATTGAATTTGTTGTTGATTTTGACACTGAATCTTTTTGCTGACAGTGAAGAGAAAAAAATTCCTATCGGCGGTCAGGCCGTTATCGAAGGCGTTTTGATGAAGGGTAAAAATTTATGGGGACTCGCTGTCCGAAGACCGTCAGGAGAAATTTTCACCGATAAATGGCCTCACTCATCACGGACTCAACGAATGCCCTACAAACTGCCGTTAATCAGGGGAGTTGTTACAATGTGCGAGATGATGGCGACAGGTTTCAGGGCGTTGTCAAAATCAGCGGAAGTAGCACTCGAAGAAACTCAAGAGAAGATGACATTTTGGGACATTCTCTCGGCTGTAGCAATAGCGATTTTCGCTGTCGGAGGATTATTCATCGCTCTTCCCTTGTGGATTGCAGGCCATGTAGCAACGACTCCGCTTTACGTCAACATAACTGAGGGAGTCTTGAGGGCTGTAATCTTCATCGGCTACGTCGCTGTCATTGGCTTATGGAAAGACATTCGGGAAGTCTTCAAGTATCACGGTGCCGAACACAAGACCATCAACGCATTTGAACACGGTCTGGAAATGACTCCAGAGAACATCATGACATGTTCACGCATTCACCCGAGATGCGGTACTTCGTTCTTACTGATTGCCGTTATCGTCAGCATAATTGTTTTCTCGCCCGTCAAGACGTTGATTGCCGGTGAAAGTTTTGCGTTGCAGGTGCTTGCGAGAATAATATTGATACCTGTAGTGATTGGCATATCGTATGAAGTGATACGCCTTGCATCGAACTCCGGCAAATTCGGACTGTGTTTAATCGCTCCGTTCTTATCGCTCCAATACTTGACCACAAGAGAGCCGAACATCAATCAGGCCGAAGTCGCTCTAATCTCACTGAATACCGCAATGGAAGGAGGAATAACGAATGAACATTGAGCCGAAATTACAGGCAATCGAACAGGAATATGAAGACATCGGGAAGAAATTAGCCGACCCGAAAATTGCGTCAGACCCGAAGGAGCTGCAGACGCTCGGAAAGAAGCGGGCGCAGTTAGAGCCGGTTGTCGAAAAATATCAGGAGTACAAGAACGCTCAGAAGTCAGTGGCGGAAGCGAAAGAATTGCTCAAATCCGGAGACGCTGAACTTGAATCGCTTGCACGAGAGGAGATCAGCGAACTTGAACCGAAGATTGAGAGTTTCACGCATGACTTGACACTCTTGCTCTTGCCTCAAGACCCCAACGATGACAAGAGCGTTATCGTTGAGATTCGAGCAGGCACTGGAGGCGATGAGGCTACGTTGTTTGCTGCTGACCTGTTCAGAATGTACACTCGATTCTGTGAACGCCAGCGATGGAAAGCCGAAGTCATCGACAGTTCGACCAACACCGCAGGAATCGGAGGCTACAAGGAAATTGTGTTCAGGATAGACTCGCAGGGAGCTTACAGCAAAATGAAGTACGAGTCAGGAGTTCACAGAGTCCAGAGAGTGCCGGTAACAGAAGCGGCAGGGCGCATTCATACGAGTGCCGCGACTGTCGCTGTTCTTCCCGAAGCTGATGACGTTGAAGTCGAAATCAGGCAGGAGGATTTGAAGATTGACACTTACCGTTCAAGCGGTGCAGGAGGCCAGCACGTGAACATGACCGACTCGGCAGTGAGAATAACGCACCTTCCGACCGGGATTGTCGTAACGTGTCAGGACGAACGCTCACAGATCAAGAACAGAGCAAGGGCCATGAGTTACCTGAAAACGAAGCTGTACGACCTTGAGCAGCAGAAGCAGAACAGTGAGCAGTCAGCCGAAAGACGAGGAATGATAGGTTCAGGCGACAGGAGCGAAAGAATCAGGACGTATAATTTTCCGCAGAACAGAATCACGGATCACCGTATCAATTTGACTCTGTACAAGCTGGAAAGTTATCTTGACGGCGATTTATACGAGATGATTGACGCGATGTTACTCGCTGAACAGACTCAGAAGCTACAGGAAATTGACGGTTAAGGACGTAACAGAACGGCTCAGGGTCTCAGGGGTCATCAACGCAGGACAGGAGTCTTTGTGGCTTTTGTCTTACGCACTCGGAATGACGAACGCTGAAATTTTAGCGAGGGCGGAATTTTCGAGGGAAGAGTCACGGAGGATTGACGAAATTATTTCACGCAGGGTTAAGGGCGAACCTTTGCAGTATATTCTTGGTGAGGCAGATTTTTACGGCAGAGATTTTCACGTAGGCGATGGAGTTTTGATACCCCGACATGACACCGAGACACTCATTGAGGGAGTGAAGAGAATTTTTCCGAATGATGAGACGTTTTGTTTTGCTGACTGGGGGACGGGTTCGGGCTGTCTTGCTGTTACAATATTGCTTGAGTTCCCGAAGTCGAAAGGACAGATGATTGAAATTTCGCCTGACGCTTTGAGGTACGCAAGGGATAACGCGAGTCGTTACGGTGTTGATGACCGCCTTTGTGTGTCGGGAACGTTCGACCTCATTGTCAGCAATCCTCCGTATATCCCAACGAGCGAGATTAACGGTCTTATGCGTGAAGTGAGGGACTTTGAGCCGATTACCGCTCTTGACGGAGGCGATGACGGCATGAAGTTTTACAGGGAGGTTATGACGTTCGCTGAAAGGACGCTGAAACGAGGAGGCTATGTTATTCTCGAAATGGGAAGTCTGAGTCAGGTTGAAGAAGTCGGGAAGTTGAGCGATGAATTTTTTGTTGACGGGAAAATTTTTGACGATGGGAATTTTCCACGCTGTTTGATTTTGAGGAGGTTTTGACGATGAGAAAGAGAAGGGGAGAAAGTTTAGCGGAATTTTTGACGGCTTCGCTTGTTTTTGGGATCATCATGGCCGGGCTGTTTGAGTTTATGGCGAATCAGACGGAGAATCTTGCGATGATTAGGGACAGGGACACTATGATGTTTTATGCTCAAAAATACGCGAACACATCAAAAGAACCACCGAAAGATACGCAGAAACTCAAAGATGCTATTGATGCTCTGAAAGAGGAAGCTAAAAAAGAAAACGCAACCATAGAGTCTGATAATGATGGGAAAAAACTCACAGTAAAGAAAGGTCTTACAGAGCTTTCCTTTGCTCTCAAGCCAGAAGCAGTAGACTCTAATCCTTAGTAATTCCTGTTCTTCTTGCACTCATGATAAATTCTCATGACCGCCTCGACAAGTTTATACACATCGGGCTTCAACACATGCGTAATCTTCAGCTTCTCGGCTCGGTCTAAAAGTTCCTTGACCATTATCGACGAGAACAATATCACCGGCATGTTCTCAGTCCTCGAGTCGCCCCTCAAAGTCTCAACAAGACTCAATCCGTCAAGCAGCGGCATCTCAATATCAGACACAAGAAGATCAAAATTCTCTCCCTGATCCAACAGCAATTTTCTCGCCTCAACTCCGTCCTTCACAGGGTAAATACTCGTGAAGCCTGACTGCTTTAACACATCGCATGTCTGCTGGCGGAGCAACGGCGAATCGTCAGCAACCAAAATGTGAAAGTCCTCAACATGTCCGATCTGTCTGTGATAAGTCTCCAGCTTGCTCTGGTCAAACATGTGTTCCGCTACGGCTGGTGCAGTCTCCTGAATTATCGCCTCGTAATCAAGCAGCAGTATATTCCTCTCATCTCGCTTTATGATGTACAGTACCCACTTCAACGAAACTCCACGCATCTTTGAGCTGTCAAGGTCCTCAGCGTTCACCTGCCTGATTCTTTCTACACCGTCAACAAGGAAGCCGAGTTTGATGTCATTGAACTCGACTACCATGACTTTCGTGTTCTTCATGGGAACTGTCGAATTTATCCCCAAGAATATTCTCAGGTCAATCAGCGGAAGCAATGCGTCTCTCAGTGTCGTTATTCCGACAAAAGCAGGCGTTTTAGTCGGCACAGGTCGACAGCCCGTCCATCGTAAAATTTCGCGTGTCTTGTTGACGTTTATTGCGAATGCGTCCTTGCCTAATGTGAATACTACTACTTCCCATTTCTTGCTCGCTGCTTCTACGTTGCGTTTCTCTTCCATTACTACTTACTCTCCCTCTCTGTGCTGAAACATTAAGATTATAGCTTATATTTTGCATTTATCGGGATATAATAGCTCAGTTGAATTTTATCTTACAAAGAAAGGATTGTATAACTTTGCTAAAGCCTCAAAGATTTTTGCTGTTGACTTTGCTGTTACTGTTCGTATCGTCATCAGCCTTTGCAGCTCCGCCGCGTTCCGGAGGCGTGAGAAGTTTTGCTCCGACCGGGACAGTACCCGACAACGTTTCATTCAGAGTTGTTTTCTCGAACGCTGTCGTCAATAAGAATCAAACAGGAAAAGCCATCACTCCTGAAAATTCGCTCTTCCCGTTTGAGGTCAACCCTCCGTTACAGCTCGAAGGCCGCTGGCAGAATGACAAAACTTTCACGGCACGTCTTCTCTCTCCTTTGAGGAACGCTACGACATACACGGCGACTCTCAAGGACGGTCTCAAGGACAGACGGGGGAATAATCTTTCCGGCGAGTTCAGATTTCAGACCGAAGGACTTTCGCCGTCAGACATAACCGCCTCAATGGGCAGGGACGGAAACGCATATTTCACCCTGAATTTCAACATGAGAGTCGACCCTGCACGCCTCAAAGGTTACATGAGGATACTCAATCCCGAAGGCCGTGAAGTTCCCTACAACATCAGCGGAGCGTTGCCCTCAAGAACGATTAGAGCCTCAGTGGCTGTTCAGAAATCATCATCGAGACAGCGTTACACCGTGAAAATTGCAGCAGGCTTGAAATCAGGCGAGGGCGATTTAGGTATCGACCACGACATCACCGAGAATGTTGTTCTTGACCCTGAGCTTAACGTTCAGACCGTTGCAGCTGAGGGAGAGAACGTCATCAGAGCAAACCTCAACTTCCCTGTCGACCTTCAGACCTTCAAG
>CAJODC010000047.1:1366-18163 GCA_905233215.1 uncultured Synergistales bacterium | reverse complement strand
GATTGACCGGGATTATAACGCCGCATTAAATTTGAGAAGCTGTATGAAATATCGTACCGCTGGCTAGGCGGGAAGTTAAGCCTCTGGACTGTCAGATAAACCTGATTAGATTAGCGAAAGGGGACAGGTGGAACGAGGAATAATCGAAAAAGTGTCTAATAACACAAAATTACGCTTTTTACGTAGCAGAAATAAATGGCACAGTTACGCTTTCATCATCACGGGAATCAAATCGACATGTTACACGGGCCTCTGCTCGGAAAAATTTTAGTCTTCGCCTTACCGCTGGCAGTCAGTATGATGCTTCAGCAGTTGTTCAACTCAGCAGATGTCGCAGTAGTCGGAAGATTTGACTCTCCTCAGGCGATGGCGGCAGTCGGAAGCAACGGAGCAGCGATAAATCTCATGGTCAACATTTTCGTGGGACTGTCAGTCGGAGCAAACGTGGCAGTGGCAAAATGTATAGGCCGAAACGAGACCGATAAAATTCACGATGCCGTTCACACAACGATGGCTCTCGCTTTAGTCAGCGGAATACTCCTTCTGTTGTGGGGAATTTTAATCGCAAAGCCTATTTTGACAATGATGAACACTCCTGATGATATTATTGACCTTGCCGTTACTTACTTCAGAATATATTTTGCCGGAATGCCTTTCATAATGCTCTACAATTTCGGCTCAGCAGTACTCAGAAGCAAAGGAGACAGCACGAGGCCGTTATGGAGTCTCGGACTCGGCGGTGTAATTAACGTTATACTCAACCTGATTTTTGTTGTAGGATTGAAAATGAGCGTTGTCGGAGTTGCTCTTGCTACAGTCATATCAAACGTAGTCAGCTCATTCATGATAATGTATTACTTGATGACGGAAGATGAGCCGTTCAGATTCAAATTTTCCGACCTCATGATGAAGAAAGAACATGTCATGCAGATAATGAAAATCGGACTTCCAGCAGGTATACAGGGTTCATTATTTTCGATCTCAAACATAACGATACAGACGGCAATAAATTCTCTCGGCTCTTACGCAAGCGCAGGGAGTGCGGCGGCTTTGAACTTTGACTTTCTGACGTACTATGTTGTTGCTGCTTTCACTCAAGCTGCTGTAACATTCACGTCTCAGAATTTCGCGGCAGGCGATCACGAGAGGTGCAGAAAAGTTTTCACTCTCACGATGTCGGCTGGCGTAATCTTGACGGGTCTTGTGTGCCTTGTGTGCGCAGTGTGGCGGACGGAAATATTGAGCCTCTACACGGTGAACCCTGAAGTACTGCGTTACGCCGAAGTGAGAATGATTCACGCTGTAGCGTTCTTGTGGATGTGCAACATCTACGAGGTCAGCGGAGGCTGTCTCAGGGGAATGGGCTACTCGATGCTGCCTTCAATGCTGGTGCTGATAGGCTGCTGTGCATTGAGAATCGTTTGGGTTTACACTGTTTTTGCGTGGCTCAAAGATTTTGGAGTCTTGATGGACGTTTACCCGGTCTCTTGGCTGATAACTGGAACTGCCACAATGATTGCGTATTATTCCATCAGGCGGAAAGTTCTAGCCCGATAATCTCACCGCTTCCCTTCTTCCCCAGTCAACAAGACTCACAGCCTCATCGAGATTCTCAGGCTCATTCCCGTCAAAATTGCTCAAGACTTTTTCGACCAGTCCCCAAATGTCGGCGAATCCGATTTTACCCTTCAAGAACGAGTCGACAGCTACTTCATCAGCTCCGACAAGAACGGCAGGATAACCGCCCTTCTTCCTCATGACCTCACGTGCAATCCTTACAGCCGGGAATCTCGAAGCGTCAATCTCCTCAAAGTGAACATCATGATACATCGGCCTCTTGAAACTCGGTGAAGGGAAAAATCTTTCAGGCCAGAACAAACACGAAGCAGCAGGAAGTTTCATGTCAGGTTCAGCAGCAAGAAGTTTAACGCTTCCGTCCTCAAATTCGACAAGACCGTGAACGAACGATCCCGGCGAAATCAGAGCGTCAACTTTCGCTTCGTCAAGCCCGAAAAGATACATCGCTTCAATGAGTTCGATTCCCTTGTTCATTAGAGTCGCGCTGTCGATTGTGATTTTCGCTCCCATGTTCCAGACAGGGTGATGAAGTGCCCTCTCAGGCGTAACAGTCCGCAATTCTTCAGCCGAAAAATTCCTGAACGGCCCTCCAGATGCCGTCAAAAAAATTTTCCTCACGAAATTTTTATCTTCACCGTGAAGACATTGCCATATAGCATTGTGTTCACTGTCTAACGGTCTCAGCTGGTCAGGAAATTTCACCAGAGGCATAACCCATTTTCCGGCGACAACGATACTCTCCTTGTTGGCAAGTGAGACGGTCTTACCTGCTTTCAGTGCCGTACACAGAGCTTTTATCGCTGCCGTTCCTGACGAAGCGAAAACTACGTGTTCAATCTCAGGGTCAAGAGCGATCTCTTCGAGTCCTTCAGTGCCTGTTTCAACATAAGGGTAAATTTTTTTGACACTGAATTTCTCAGCGAGGCTCATCAATTTTTCTGAACGATGATTCGATGCTAACGCCTTCACCGAGATTTTGTCAGGCCACGACTCGCACACAGCCATAACAGAACTTCCGACGCTGCCTGTTGCGCCGATTACGCCAACGTTAATCACAGTATCACCCTCAATACAAAGTAAGTAATCAAAGCGTTGAATAAAATGCTGTCGAATCGGTCAAGCATTCCTCCATGACCGGGAATGACATGGCCTGAATCTTTTTCGCCTGCCTCACGCTTGATTAAGGACTCGGCCAAATCTCCAATCTGTCCAAAAATTCCGCAGATGAAGCCGATTAAGATTAACGGGTAAGTCGGCAAACTGTAGAAATATATCGCTGAGGCGTTGACGATTAGACTGCCGATTATGCCTGAGATGAAACCTTGAACGGTTTTTCCGGGACTGACGTACTCACAGAGCTTGACAGTTCCGAACATTTTACCGCCTATATAAGCTCCGACATCACAGCCCCACGTACACATGAAGAGCGTGATTAACACCTGTCGGCCAAAAGAATAATTCCTCAAAACTATCATGCAGGTCCAAGGAACTGTAATGTAAAGGACTCCAGAGATGACCGCCCCTGCGTTGACAAAAGCGTAACTAACACCGCGAGTAATCTGCCGTCTCGCTATCTCAACCCCGAAGACGCAGAACACACAGAGAGTCAATATCATGCCCAAGACAATGGGCTGAGGATTTTCACGGACAGCCGCAACGATGAAGGCTATAGAGAATATATAGCCAACGCCGGGAGAAATTCTTGTCCCTTTGAGTTTAGCAGCCAGCTTATAGTATTCGGCAAGTGATGACAGAGCGATTGCCCCTGCAATGAATGCCCAGATGAGACCGCCGACATTTATTCCCCAGAGAATTACTACAACGATTCCAATACTGCTGAGGCTCCGCAGTTTGAGTTCTTTGTCAGCTTTTAAGCCCGCCATAACGTCTCTCTCTCCCTGCGTAATCAGCCAATGCCTTTTTGAGTTCTCCTTCGCCGAAGTCAGGCCAGTGAATATCCGTGAAATAATACTCGCTGTATGCGCTCTCCCATAGCCAGAAATTACTCAGCCTCAATTCACCGCTTGTCCTGATGATTAAATCAGGGTCAGGGACATCGGGAAGGTAGAAATATTTTCTGAGGTCTTCTTCTGTTACAGGCCCTTCATGTTTTGAGGCGATCAATTTATTCACAGCGTCAATGATTTCAGCACGTCCGCCGTAATTTATGCAGAGAATGAAATCAAGTATCTTCTCGTCCTTCGTGTAATCTTCAGCCCATTGCATCTGCTTGAGAAGGTCATCGGGGATTCTGTCTTTCCTTCCGCAGAATCTTATTCTCGCTCCTTCCGCTTTGACCTCTTCAACTTTCCGTCTCAGGTAATAAGCGAACAGTCTCATCAGCCCGGTAACTTCCATTACTGGTCTGTTCCAGTTCTCAGTCGAAAAAGCATAAACCGAAAAGTAACGAATGCCCTCACGCTTGACGAGTCTTACCATGTCTTCAAGTTTCCTAAGTCCTGCCCTGTGTCCCATGAGTCGAGGGAGGTTTCTTTTTTTCGCCCAGCGTCCATTACCGTCAAGAATTATCGCTAAATGTCTTGGAACTTTCTTTTCTTCTGTCATGTTTTTATCGCTCCTGTTGTTTCAGTTTGTCTATTTCGGATTTTAACGCTCTCACGTCAACCCAAGTCAAATATTTCGGGCTTCCTTCTGCTTTTGAACTGTAGCGCAAAAGGTAGCTTGGGTGAAACATTGGGAATAATTTTATCCCTCGCCAGTTGAGCCATTTACCCCTCAAATTCGTGATGCCCTGCCCGGTTTTGAGAAGCCATTTTGTCGGAACGTTGCCGAGTGTTACGACAATATCAGGGTGTAACAGCAGTAACTGCGCCTCAAGGTACTCACTGCACGCTGAACATTCTTCCCTCATAGGGTCCCGGTTATTGGGCGGACGACACTTCACCATGTTGGTGATGTAGAGAGTCTCACGGGGAATATTACCGCCCTTTTCGAGAATATCCGTGAGAAGCTGCCCGGCCTTACCGACAAACGGTCTTCCCGTAGCATCTTCATCAGCTCCCGGCCCTTCGCCGACAAGAACAACCCTGCAATTCTCAACAGGCCCTTCGCCGAAAACTATGTTGTGCCTTGTCTCGCAAAGTCCGCACTTACGGCAGTTCTCAACACGATGTCTTAATTCTTCCCACGCTGTTTTTATGTCCATCATAAGAAAATCTCATTCACTTTTATATTTACCTGCCTGATTTCCATTCCTGTGAAGTAACTCAATCCCATTCTCAATTTTCTCTGTAACGTTCTTGCTATAGACAATGCGCTTCTCCCGGAAAGGTTCAAATCTACTTCAACGCTCACTGATATTCTGTCATCGTCTGTTTTAATGTCAAGACTGCGGATTTTCCTAACATGATTCCGCAGTTCCAGCAGTTTGTTACAGAGTTCTATTATTGCGTCAGAACCGATCGTTACTTTTCCGTTGAAGCTGAAAAGAGGTTTAACGATTGTGTTTCTTGACTCTTCCTTGTCTCGTCCCTTGAAGAAGCCTCGAATCTGACTGACTAATTTACCTGCGAAATTCTGCTGAATCTGTGCTTTTGCAGCCGGGACAACATGCTGTTTCTTCTCTTTGCGTTCACGGAGAGCCGCTTCAATCTCAACAGGAGTCGAAACGTCTGAGATGCGGATAGTTTTGACCGGTGAATTGAGCCCGAGCCTTGTTGTGATTTTCGCTATCATCTCGTCAGACGTGGCAAGTATCATAATTTTTTCGGGAGAATTTTTTGCCAGAAAGTTCGACACTTCATCACGGTGTTCAGGGTACTCAAAAATTGCCCGCTTGATGGCTCGTAACCTGTTAATCTCGGATTTCGCGCTTCTTCCGGCCAAAATTCTTCCGCGTGAAATTACCAGTCCGTCATCAATTATGACATCAATACCGTGCTGTCTCGCAACATGTGTAGCCCTGTGGCTTTTCCCTGTACCGGCAGGGCCTACAAAAGCTGTTACCTCAATGTCAGACAAGCTCAACTCTCGCACCTAATCCGCGTAACTTCTGGTCAATCGCTTCGTAACCCCTCCAAACGTGAATCATGTCATCGACTCTCGTCTCTCCTTCAGCGGCAAGACCAGCGATAATCAGAGCCGCTCCGGCACGGAGATCGGTAGCCTTGACGCTTGCGCCCTGTAATTTCTCAACGCCTCGAATAATCGCAACATCACGCGAAATTTGAATGTCAGCTCCCATTCTGTTAAGTTCCTGAGCGTAGAGGAATCTTGCCTGAAACACGCTCTCTTCAATCGTGCTGACTCCTCTTGCCACTGATAGGGCTGCGGCCATTTGAGGCTGAGAATCTGTCGGGAAACCGGGATAAGGCATCGTCTTAACGTTTATCGGGTGAAGTCTTTTTTTTGACGGGAAAGTTTCGACTGTATTTTTTTTGACCGAGAATTTCGCTCCTGCCTCCTCAAGTTTCGCCAGTATTGCGTCAATATGGGACGGCACTAACTCTTCAACCTTGACGTGTCCATTGGTCATGACTCCTGCGAGAATGTATGTACACGCTTCGATTCGGTCAGGAATGACTCTCTCACGTCCCGAGTGAGCCCGGTCGATTCCGATTATTCTGACTCCTCCTGCGCCTTCAGTCTCAACCGTAACGCCGATGCACCTGAGAACTTGCGCTAAGTTGTCGATTTCCGGCTCTCTCGCAACGTTCTCGATTATCGTTTCTCCTTGAGCGAGTGAAGCGGCCATCATGAGATTTTCCGTTGCTCCTACTGACGGGAAATCGAGATAGATTCGCCGACCTCTGAGCCTTCCTTTGACGCTGGCATGAACGACACCGTTCTGAATGTCTATGTCGGCTCCCATTTGCTTTAGTCCCTTTAAGTGCAAGTCGATGGGTCTGCTTCCGATTGAACAGCCTCCGGGAAGAGGCAGAGAGACTTTCCCGCAATTAGCCAGAAGAGGCCCTAACACGAGCGATGACGCTCTCATTTTCCGGGCTAACGCTTCTGAGACTTCGTACTTCAACTCATCGGGAGTACGGAAAATTACCTGCGAAGATTTCGAGTCTCGGTTGATTTCGACTTCAACACCGAGTGATTTCAGTGTCTCTATCATCGTGTTGATGTCGTGAAGATCCGGAACGTTATCGAGTGTCAGCGACTGTCCACGCAACAAAAGGGACACGGCCATGACTGGGAGAGCCGCATTCTTTGCGCCCTGTGTCTTGACTGTACCGTTTAAGGGGATACCCCGTCACAAAAATATTTCCTCACTGCTTCATGAATTTTAACGCTTGCTGTTCCATCTCCGAAAGGTTTTGTGTTCTTACCGACAATTTCCCTCATGTACTCAGGCTCATTCATGATTCTCAAAGCCTCGTCCCTGATGTTGTAACGTTCAGTGCCGACAAGAATACAAGTTCCCTCGCTTATCGCTTCAGGTCTCTCGGACAATGAACGCATGATCAAAACCGGTTTGTCAATCGCTGTCGCTTCCTCCTGAACTCCACCGCTGTCAGAAAGAATGAATACACTTCTGCTCATGGCGTAAACAAATTCAGGATAATTCAAAGGCTCTGTCAGTATAACGTTGTCGGGGTAATCTTTCAGTTCTGAGCGTATGACCTCCCGGACTGTCGGATTCTTGTGCATCGGTATCAGGAAAATCACATCAGGTCTCGCAGCGATAACGTCCTTAACCGCAGCGCAGATATTCATCAACGGTTCTCCCCAAGACTCTCGCCTGTGTGCCGTCATCAATATCATCGGACGCTCGCCGACTCTGTTCAGGTAGTCAGGCTCATTCATTCCCTTCCTTCGTTCGAGAATATCATAGAGTGCGTCAATGACTGTGTTGCCGGTGATGTAAATTTTCGACTCGCTCTTGCCTTCACGGATTAAGTTTTCGGCTGCTCCCTTAGTCGGAGCGAAAAGCAAATCGGCTATTCCGTCAGTCAAAACTCTGTTAGCCTCTTCAGGAAACGGCAGAGACAAATCATAACTCCTCAATCCAGCCTCAACATGGCCGATCTTCACGTGTCTGTAAAATCCTGCCAATGCCGCCGCGAATGTCGTTGATGTGTCGCCGTGTACCAGTATCATGTCATGATTGTGAGCGTCAAGAATTTCGCCGACTCCCTGCAATACACTCGATGTTATATGGTCAAGAGTCTGACGGTCTCGCATTATGTTCAAGTTGAAATCAGCCGTCAATCCGAAATCGTCAAGTGCCTGACGCAGCATGTCAGTGTGCTGTCCTGTCGCCAAAACTGTAACATCAATCTCTGAATCTTTCCTTAACTCAAGAATCAGCGGTGCCATTTTTATTGCTTCCGGCCTTGTTCCTACAACGCACGCAATTTTCATCTATATCAGCCTCACGTAAAATTTCAGGCCAAGCACAAGCATTATGACCTGAAGCGATAATATTATTGTTACTGTCAGAACGTTCGAGCCCGTCAGCGAAATCAGAATGTGATGAAGATGTTTCTTGTCAGGGTAGAACGGTGATTTGCCGGTCAAAACTCTCCGTGTGAACGCCGTCAAAGTGTCAACAACTGGAATCCCTCCGAAAAGTATCAACAGTATCAGAACATTATCGAAACTCATGTATCTCAACGGGATTCTCGCTGCTGTTACGAAATGGGACGCAAAAAGATAACCGAGCAATGTGCTTCCGCCGTCACCCAAAAATGTCTGAGCTGACGGAAAGTTCCAGCACAAAACGCCCAGTGCCATCGCTCCCATGTAAATGCAGGGGTAAGAAGGCGAGATCATGCCGGGAAGCAATGAAGGGTACTTCAGGAAGAACAAGGCGCAAGATGACGCTATGAATATTGAGATACACAAGCCGTTCATGCCGTCAATCAGGTTATAAGCACTCGTTACGCCGGCAATCCAGATTATCGCTATCAGTGAAGCGTCATAGCCCATGTCCATTGGTGCAACAACAAGCGCAGATGCTCCGATGTGAAGAGCGAGCCTCAGGAAAGGACTCAATGAACACATATCATCAAGATAACCGCACAAGAATATCACCGTTGCTCCCGTAGCGATTCGCCTGATGTCAGGGACTTCACCCGAAAGCAGTACGGCCATGAGCATATAACCGAGCCACAAACCTATACCGGCACCGCGAGGCATGTTGCCTTTGTGAATCTTGCGGGCATCAGGAACATCAATTATCCCGTAAATACCCGCAAGCCTTATTGAAACAGGAGCGGTCAGACCGCCCCAAAAAAATCCCAGTAAAAGGAATATGAACAGCTTTACATCAAGCATGTTACTTTGTCCCGAAAAGCCTGTCTCCTGCATCGCCAAGTCCGGGAACAATGTAGCCGTGTTCGTTGAGATGTGAGTCAAGAGATGCCGCGAAAATTTCAACTTCAGGGTGTTCGCTGTGGACTCTCTCAATTCCTTCAGGGGCGGCGATGAGGCAGACCAGCGAAATTCTACGGCCTCCACGCTTCTTCACGAGGCTGATTGCGGCCGCTGATGATCCTCCAGTCGCCAGCATCGGATCGAGTATCAGTATGTCCCGCTCCTCAATGTCGAACGGGAGCTTGCAGTAGTACTCAACAGGCTGAAGGGTCGCAGGGTCTCTGTAGAGTCCGATGTGGCCGACTTTAGCGTTTGGCACAAGCTGTAAAATTCCGTCAACCATTCCTAGACCTGCACGCAAAACGGGAACGATTGCCATCTTTCTGCCCTCGATTGACTTGACGACAGTTTTCTCGATTGGAGTCGTTATTTCCTTGTCAACAAGAGGAAGAGTCCTCGTTATGTCGTAAACCATCAAGCCGGTTATCTCCTGCAAAAGTTCACGGAACTGCTTGACACTTGTTGTAACATCACGGATTATTCCGACTTTGTGCTGAATTAGAGGGTGATTGAAGATTGTAATTCTTCCGCCTCCCTGCATATGAACGTTGAGTGTTGACTTTTCGACCATTGCGATTTTGTTGAGACGGCGAAGATGACGGCCTCCCTCGAACGGAGTATCAAGCCATGAGCCGAGAATGCCCGGAACTTCTTCAGGCTTGGTAGTTCTTCCGCCGAGAGCGATGACGTTGATGTTGTTGTGGGCTTTAGCGATTCTTGCGTTCTCCGGAGTTTCACACGATACGGCACGGATTCCGGGAATCTTGTTGGCAGCGATTGAGATGCCGTAACCTGTTCCGCAGAGGAGGACTCCTGCTTCTGCTTCACCGTCAGCGATCGCGCCTCCTACACGGAATGCGGGATCGGTGTAGCTGTCTTCTTCATCGAGGACATATGCGCCTAAGTCAAGGACTTCGATTTTTCGGGACGTGAGGTAATCGACAACTGCACTCTTCAAAATGAAGCCTGCGTGGTCAGTTCCAAGTGCTATTTTCATGATGATTTACTCTCCTTTGCGGAAAATTTGACACCTATTATAGCAAGTAACAAATCAATTAACTCGGTTTACAATACGAAAATTTTTAGTTTACAATCAAATATTATGGGACTTCTCGAAATTTCGATACGCAAAAATCGACACGCTTGCCATCATAACGTCAGCGACAACTTGAGTCCAAACGATACCGTACATTCCGAAGAGCCAATTCATCACGAACAGTAACGGAATGTTGAACACAAGCCATCGTGCCGAACCCAATAACAGCGCACGTCCTCCCATTCCTACAGCCTGAAAGAAATTGACGAGGTGAAAACAGATGAACATGAACGGAGTAGCAAGCACCCTGGCACGCAAAAAGTGAGTACCGAGAGCGACAGTCTGAGTGTCAGCGATAAAAATTCTCATGATTAAGGGAGCGAATATCTCATACATTGCGACGCTGGCGAAACCGAAAACGAGTCCGACAAGGCGTGAGAAGTTCACAGCTTCCTTCATTCTTGCGAGATTTCCGGCTGAATAGTTGTAACCTGCGAGAGGCATCATTCCCTGACATAATCCTATACCGATATTGAGGGGAAGACGCTCAGCCTTGAGGACAATTCCGACTGCTGCAAGGGGTATGTCGCCGTAAGTTGAGGCTAACTTGTCGATGATGATATAAGTGATGTCGAAGAGAGTTACGGCTATTGCAGCAGGAACGCCGACAGCGAATACTTCGTAAACGTTTCTTGCTGACGTTATGACATTTGCCGGAGACAGTGAGATTATGCCGTCATTGCTGCGTAAAATGACGGTCATGAAGTAGAGACATATTATGACGTTTGACAACATTGTAGCGATTCCGGCACCGAGAACTTCATCACCTTTCGGGAGAATCACGAACATGAACAGAGGGTCAAGAAAAATGTTGATGATACCGCCCATTGAGACACCGAAACCGGCCTGTTTAGCCCGTCCGGTTGAGCGCAGGAAGTTCGAGAGCGTCATAGCTAGGATAGTCGGCACAGCACCGATGACGATCACGCAGAAAGTGTACTGTCCAGCGAATTTCAACGTGTCATCACTAGCTCCGAGCATTCTCAGAATCGGTGTCATGAATGCGTACATTGTCAGCGAGAAAATTCCGCCTGAAATTATTGTCAGCCAGAAACAGAATGATGACACTGATTTCGCTTCACTGTCTCTTTTCGCTCCCATCAAACGGGAAATCAGAGTCCCTCCTCCTATGCCGAAGAGATTAGCGAATGTTATCGAGATGTTGAAGACTGGAAGAAGAAGCGAGACTCCTGCCACCATGAGGGGATTGTTAGTGCGTCCGATGAAGAAAGTATCAGCGAGGTTATAGACGAGAATAATGAGCTGACCGAAAATCATCGGCAGAGCAAGTTCTGTTAATGCTTTAGGTATCGGCCATGTCTCGAAAATTTCGCGGTTTGTTTTCACGTTTATCACTCCTTTTTGACGTTAGAATACCACAAAAAAAGAATCTCTCCCCGAAAAACGAGAAGAGATTTTGGCCGGAACTGTTTTACGTATATTATTTTCCGCTCAGAGCGTCATCAATAGCTCTCATTGTGTCAGCGTTAGGCTCAAGGTTCACCCTGAAAGGCAGCCCGTGATGAATTATCACTTGACGCAGAAAAATATTCACAGCCGCTCCGATGTCGAGTCCAAGAGCGTCTAATATTTCCTGTGTCTCTTGCTTGACTCCGCTGTCAGTCCTTATCGTTATGTCAGTGTCGTACGTCATCGCTTAACCGCCTAAATACGCCTTTCGGACTTCTTCTGACGCTAAAAGCTCCTGCCCTGTTCCTGTCGTAACAATATTTCCTGTCTCCATGACATAGCCTCTGCTGGCGATGCTCAAAGCCATCTGGGCGTTCTGTTCGACAAGCAGTATCGTTGCTCCCGTCCTGTGAAGATCGGCGATGATTGCGAAAATCTGTTCCACCAGTATCGGAGCGAGTCCCATTGACGGCTCATCAAGCATCAAAAGTTTCGGACGGCTCATCAATGCTCGTCCCATCGCTAACATCTGCTGTTCACCGCCTGAGAGAGTCCCGGCCGTCTGATTCATTCTCTCCTTCAAGCGAGGGAAGAGCGAGTATACTTTCTCCAAATCTTCGGGAATACTGCTGCTGCTCTGCGTAAACGCTCCCATTTCAAGATTCTCGTTCACTGTCATCTGTGCAAACACTCTACGGCCTTCAGGAACTTGTGCTAATCCACGCTCAACGATCTTATACGGCGGAACTTTCGCAAGAGACTCGCCCAAAAATGAGATGCTTCCCGTTGAAGGGTGAAGCAGTCCCGAAATCGTGTTCAGTGTTGTTGACTTGCCTGCACCGTTCGCACCGATTAACGTTACTATTTCGCCCTCGTAGACCTCGAATGATATTCCCTTGATTGCGTGAATGCTCCCGTAAAATACGTTGATGTTCTCTACCTTCAAGACTGGATCAGCCATAATTACGCTTCCTTCTTTCTGCCTAAGTAGGCCTCAATTACAGCGGGATTGTTCTGAATTTCGTCAGGCGTTCCCTTAGCGATGATGTGTCCGAAGTTAAGCACACAAATTCCCTCGCATATATTCATGACCAGACTCATATCATGCTCAATCAGTATTATCGCAATCTGAAACATCTCGTGAACTTTCCTGATATTGTCCATAAGGTCAGCAGTCTCGGAAGGATTCATTCCGGCAGCAGGTTCATCAAGAAGAAGCAGTGAAGGATTCGTGGCTAATGCCCTGACTATTTCGAGTCTTCTCTGCGCACCGTAAGGCAATGACCCGGCAGGAGCATCGGCCATACTCTGCATGTCGAAAATCGAGAGAAGTTTCAACGCTCTTCGATGTGCGGCGACTTCCTCTCGTCTGTAGTTCGGTAAACGAAGAATCGCGCTGACCATGTTGTAATTCATCTCGTTGTTCATGGCCGTCTTAACATTGTCGATGACGCTAAGATTGCGGAAAAGTCTGATGTTCTGGAACGTTCGAGCGATTCCGGCTTTGTTGACCTGCCTTGTGTCCATTCCGTGAGTGTCTTGACCGTTTAACAATATTGTTCCTGTAGTAGGCTGATAAACTTTCGTCAAAAGGTTGAACACTGTAGTTTTTCCAGCACCGTTGGGACCGATCAAGCCGACAATCTCAGTGCGTCCGACAGTGAGGTTGAAATCTTCAACGGCCTTGATACCGCCGAGAGTGATTCCTAGTTTGATACACTCAAGAACGGGAGCCCTTCCAGCGTCCCTTTCTGGCAGAATTGATTTTGACGGGACTGGAACGTATTTTGTTTTTGACCTCATAGTTACGCCTCCTCTTTGTGCCGGAATGGATTTAGACGAGACAAAAATTCTTTTATCTCTGCGTTATTCGTGGCCAGCATCATGACTATCAAAACGATAGCGTAAAGGAGCATTCTATATTCCGAGAAGCTCCGCAATTTTTCCGGCAATATCGTCAAGACGGCAGCAGCGATAATACCGCCGAGCATATTACCTTGTCCGCCCAAAACTACGAACACAAGTATCAATATTGACGTGTTGAAATCGAACTTGTTGGCGACAATCGTTGAGTAGTTCATGGCAAATAATGCTCCTGCCGAACCTGCTAGAGCCGCTGACATTACGAACGCCATCATCTTGTACTTAGTGATGTCTAGTCCGATGCTCTCAGCCGCTATCCTGTCGTCCCTTATGGCCATGAAGGCACGCCCTGAACGTGAGTTCACGAGGTTGAACACTATCATCAACGCTATCATCAAGAGAATGAAGCCTGCCGGGAACGTTGCGATTTTCTGAATACCGCTGATGCCCATAGGCCCTCGAATGATTAACTTTCCGCCGGGCAAGAGTCTCGTTGTGTCTGACAACATGCTGAAGTGAAGCCCTTGAGAGTCAACGCCGAGATAAAAGTTGTTGAGAATGCTCTTGATGATCTCGCCGAAAGCAAGCGTAACGATAGCGAGATAATCGCCCTTGAGTCTCAAGACTGGAATACCTATCACGAAGCCAGCGAAAGCCGCGAAAACCGCCGCAACAATCATAGCGATTGCGAGTCTCACGGGAGCGAAGGGTATGAAGCCCTGAAGAAGTATAGCCGTTGCGACTCCTGAGAACGCTCCAACGGACATGAAGCCTGCATGACCCAGCGACAATTCACCGAGAATGCCGACAACGAGATTCA
This sequence comes from uncultured Synergistales bacterium, assembly GCA_905233215.1. Lineage (GTDB taxonomy): Bacteria > Synergistota > Synergistia > Synergistales > Aminobacteriaceae > JAFUXM01. The sequence continues at coordinate 4,049 of CAJODC010000047.1, read as the reverse complement.
ACGACACGGCCATGACCATGTAAGCGCAAATCGGAACTAACATTCCACGCATTGACGAGCTGAGAAATTTTGTCGAACTCATCACTTGACAGATGATATAAGCGGCTATAACTATTGCGTAAGTCAGGTAAATTCTTCTCGCTTCGGCACGCTTTAAGTTTATGAGTCTTCGCATTGTCATGTTTACACCTTCTCCTGCGTCATTTTTCCGAGCAAACCTGCGGGCTTGACCAGCAACACAACGATCAGCACTCCGAATACTACAGCGTCAGAAAGCTGACTCGAAATATAAGCCTTTGCGAAAATTTCAATCACTCCTAGCATCAAGCCTCCCAAGAACGCTCCCGGTATCGAGCCTATTCCGCCGAACACAGCAGCAGTGAACGCCTTGATACCCGGAAGAGAGCCTGTCGTGGGCATGAGTGTCGGATAAGCTGAACACAGCAGCGCACCGGCGATGGCGGCAAGTCCCGAACCGATAGCGAAAGTCATCGAGATAGTAGCGTTGACATTGATGCCCATTAACTGAGCGGCTCCTTTGTCTTCAGAACAAGCACGCATAGCCTTACCCATTTTTGTTTTGCTGACGAAAAGAGACAATGCCACCATGATTACAAGACACACAATTATTGTCAGGGCTGTGATATGCGAGACTGATAAATTTCCGTTGAACATGTGAAATGCTCCCCTGCCTACGACAGACGGGAATACTTTTGGGTTTGACGACCATAGCAATAACGCTGTGTTCTGTAAAAAATAGCTCATGCCGATCGCAGTGATTAAGACCGCCAGTGAAGGAGCCTGCCTCAAAGGTTTATAGGCGAGACCTTCAACGATGATTCCGAGAACACTGCAAAGCACCATAGCGACAGCTACAGCGAGAAAGGGGTTAAGCCCGTAACGCACTACAGCGTAAAAACAGATATACGCGCCGACCATGATGACATCACCGTGAGCGAAGTTTAACATCTTAGAGATGCCGTAGACCATTGTGTAACCGAGAGCGATGATAGCGTAGATGCTTCCGAGACTGATTCCGCTGATAAAAAAATTTAGGAAAGTCAAAATTTGCCTCCTTTAATACGAAAGGAGCAGCCGGAAATTTTCCTGTGGCCGATATTCCGACTGCCCCTGAACTTTCAGTTGTCAGTTGTGATTCTGATTAGTCAAGTCCGACATATGCGCCGTTCTTGATGACCATGCCTTTGGGGTCTTTTGTTACTTCGCCGTTCTTTGACCACTTGACATTTTCGCCGGTTAAGCCGTTGAATGTCATTGTCGTGAACTGCTCGATCATCTTCGGGCAAAGTGTTTCAGCGTCCATATCGGGAGTAGCTTTAGCCTGAGTGAGAGCCTGACAGTAAGCGTAAACGCAGTCATAACCGTCTGCTGCGAACTGATTAGGAATCTCGCCGAATCTCTTCTGGTACTCGGTGACGAACTTAACGGTTTTCTCGTCTTTAGCGTCAGCGTTGAACGGTGTGAGGAGCATAACGCCTTCAGCAAGGGACTTGTCGAAGCCTTCCATTGTCAAGATGCCGTCCATGCCGTCAATGCCGAACCACTTGGGAGCGTAGCCCATAGCCTGAGCCTGAGCGAGGATAAGGCTTGCTGGCTGGTAGTACATCGGGAGGAACACGAGTTCCGCGCCTTTGTCTTTAGCGTCAGTGAGCTGAACGGAGAAATCAGTATCATTGCCGTCAGCGAAAGCGGTTTCGCTCACGATTTCGAGACCGAACTTGCCTGCGCTCTCAACGAAAGTATCACGAACGCCCTTTGAGTAAACGTCATCATTCTTCCAGATGACGGCGACTTTCTTGGCATAACCTTTTTCGCCGATATACTGAGCTGATGCCGTTCCCTGATTGGGGTCAACGAAGCACATCTGGAAAACGTTATCTTTTCCTTCAGTTACAGCCGCTGACGAAGCTGAAGGAGTGAGGGCGAAAATTCTGTCTGCGAAATTCTCGGCTGCTGTAGCCTCACAGGGTTTTGACGTTACGGAACCGAGTGAAACCTGCATACCCCAATCCTTGAGGGCGTTGTAGGCGTTGACGGCTTTTTCAGCGTCATGGGTATCATCTTCGTAACGGAGGTCAAACTGAACATCTCCGCCGAGAGCGTTAATCTCTTCTGCCGCAATCTGTGCGCCTCTCATTGCAGCGATTCCGTAAATTGCTGCTCCGCCTGTGAGGGGACCAGTTCCGCCGATTTTGAACGCTGCGCCGAATGCGCTTGCTGACATTGCTAGTACAAGCAGTGAACACACCAATACTTTTTTCATCGGATAAAATCTCCTTGACTGTGATTTATGCCCAACCTGAGTCATTCCTTTTACGGCCATGTGCGGAAATTGTCAGGATAAAAGCCCGATAACACAAAAAAGCGGCCTTATGGAGTTCAGCCGCTTCGTTATTCTCTGTAAAAATGAAAGCTCCTCACTCCCGCCGTTATTCAACTCTAATGACAGGAATAATAATGCTTTTCACAACAAAAAGAGCATCAACACAAAAATAATTTTTTGTTTCCGATAAATTTTTCACTTGTGCAAAGCCCTCCTTTTTATGTGCAAGTTCAACTTTAACGCGCTAGGCAGGATTCGAACCCACGACCTAAGGCTCCGTAGGCCTTCGCTCTATCCAGCTGAGCTACTAGCGCAATGGCGGTGGGTGTGAGATTCGAA
>CAJODC010000047.1:0-1350 GCA_905233215.1 uncultured Synergistales bacterium | reverse complement strand
GGAGATATATTACTCCACTGACAAAATCTTGTCAAACACGAATTTTTTGAAGTGGTAACTACCTCAAATATCTGTCAGAGTAATTATATTCATATGAGCGTACACTTGTGCAGGCAGGACGAAAGATTTTGTGATACGTCTTGACCGCAAGAGCCCTCAAAATATCTTTCATGTCCACCCACCATACTGATCTGTTTCTGCCTTCGTTACTGTACTGTAACATCTGAAGCATCTTCATAACGTCAGGTTTATAGTTATCATCAAGGGTAGGAGCTTCAGAGTCATAGCCTGTGAATTTTCTGCAAGTTTCTGTCAGAGAATCACGAAACTTGATAAAACTGTCGGGATTAGCCGGAGGATTGTTGACATCATAAAATTTTCCGCTCATAAATTCGGAAAGGCTACAGTGATTTACAAGACAGTTAAGACCGTCAAATCTTGTGTCCTCTTTCTCTCCATCTATCAAGCACACAGGAGTGTTGAAGCTGAGACAAGGCAAAGCCGTATGAAGATTTGTGGTAACGACTGCTGAAGCATTGTGATACATGTACAGGTAAACTTTTGCGAGTTCAAGTCTGTCAAGGCTTTCAACAAAAGGATTAACTCTTTTTGTGAGTCTGTACACAGGTTTGTCGGACATTGTCCTGACTAATTCTACGGTATCATTATTAACATCAACACACAGGACATAGCCCCCTCCCTGCGAAGCTTTAAGTGTTTTGTTCTCGGTGAGAGTAAGCGTCATGCAGGCAGAATGATAAGCCGGTATGCCCTTGTCAAGCAGAAAACGCATTGTATCCTTGTCCCGGCAGCCTACAGGGCCGTGTTCTCTGAGGTATTCTATGCTTTCTCTGCTGGCAGCGATAACACTGCGTGCAGGTTTGTTGAAGTACATAGAGATTAACAAAGGATCTATAGTTTTTGAAGGAGGAAAATGCTTAGGATGATGCATATACCAGCCGTTCAAAATCATTTTATATTTCTCTTGAGAATCTGTTCTGAAAGAGTCAAGCTGTTCCCTGAAAACATAATCATCAATTCTAGGAAGGAATCTGCTTGCCGCTACGCTCTGAATCTCATCGCCAATATTCAGAGCTCTGTATTTCATCAGAGCATATTTTGTTCCCATTTCTGCGTCCATTATGATTTCGTCACTGCCTTTACTTTGATATTTTCCGCGATTATAGCACGACTCACTCCTCAATCTTCAATGTCGCAGTAATTTTCGTACCCTGCCCCGGTTTCGACTCAATATGAAGCGTACCGCCCATCAATGACATTCTCTCGGTCATGCTGGCGAGTCCTCTGTGTCCTTCGACTCTCAGCGTCTCATGGTTGATGTGTCCGGCC
>CAJODC010000046.1 GCA_905233215.1 uncultured Synergistales bacterium | reverse complement strand
GGAGGGATTTCTTATGAAGAAAGGCAGGAAGGGTTTTACTCTGGTTGAGTTGCTGATTGTGATCGTCGTAATTGGGATTCTCGCAGGCATGATGATGTTCTCAAGCACAGAAGCTGTAGACTCAGCCAAAGCAACGAAAATAATAGGTGATTTCACTATCCTAAAAAAAGCCGTTAATGCGTGGTATCTTGACAATTATGACAGGATAGGAACTGGAGCCGGTAATGTAGCGGACGAACGCGGTATATTGGTTAATGGGACGGTAACACGTTTCAGTGTCTTCGTTGACGGCAAAGGAAACGCAGAATTTAAAAGATACATCGCCAACAATAATTCCCTGAATTTCGGGAGCAAAAACAAGAACAATACACAAGACCTCTATATCATAAGAGCTACCGGAAAAGCAAAATACTGGTACATCTCCTACTATCTCGGGAACAAATCATCAAGGCTGAAGGAAAAACTTGCTGGCAGGGCAAAATCAGTCGGTCTATTAGGTTCAGCTAACCTAACAGCCGACGACGAGATTACGAGTGTTTACACGAATCAGGCTTATGTTGACATGCTTCTGCTCAGACTGGATTAAGCGTAGAACTGTAGATTCATGTGAACCTGTAACATTATAGCTCTTCATTTGCTGTATAATGTCAACATTCACGCTCTTCAAGCAGGGAGGAAAGCATTATGCAGTTCAGACGATTCGGAAACAAATACTTCGTTCGCATAGACAGAGGCGAGGAAACGCTGAAGTCAAAGCTCTCGGCGCTGTCGATGACTTCAACGTGGGACTCTTTGACGTTGAGACCAAGCAGTACCACACTAACCGCTTTCAGTTCCCAGCAGAAATCGTCAGCCTTTGGGGTACCGTTACGACTAAGGACGGCAAATTTTACCCTCATATCCACATGAGCGCAGCAGACGTTCACGGCAGCGTCTTCGGCGGACACTTGAACAACGCCAGAGTCAGCGCAACATGTGAGATGGTTGTTGACGACATTTCGGAAGGAAGCTCAAACGGTTTCGTTGTCGAACGAAAGTTAAACGAGGAAGTCGGACTAAATCTCTTTGAGTTCATCAACTGATACTCATGATCTGCCCGGAACAAGACCCTTTGACCGGCCTCCTGACACGTGGGAAATTTCACGAACTCTCAAAAAAAATTCCCTCAGCAGGACTCGCCGTAATCTGGTTTAATCTCGACAACTTCAAGATGTTCAATAAACGTTTCGGTTTTGAGCGCGGAGACGAAATCTTGAAGGAAATCGCGCTCATTCTGGGCAGTACCTTTTCAGGAAAAAATAACCTCACAGCAAGATTCTCTGATGACAATTTCGTAGTCCTCACTGACTGGGCAGCCGTTGAGATGAATATCGACACGGTTCAGGAATATTTGTACTCTCTTCACGAGAATGTTACTCTCAGGTTAAGGGCAGGAATATATTTTCCGTCAGACGATGACGACATAAGAGCATCATGCGACAGGGCAAAACTCGCCTGCGACTCGATCAGGAAAAATCATTCAGTCAGTTCCTGCATGTTTCATGACGGAATGAGCAGAACCCTAGAACTTCAGCAGTACATACTTGATACGCTGGACACGGCCATGACCAACGGTTACATCAGCGTTTTGTATCAGCCGATCGTCAGGCTCTCAACCGGGAAAATCTGCGACGTTGAAGCCTTAGCCCGTTGGACTGACCCTGAAGCAGGCGTGATTTCACCGTCTGAATTTATCCCGACTCTTGAACAGTACAGAGAGGTTCACAAGCTGGACATTTACGCGATGAAGAAAGTGTGCAGCGATTACAGGCTGAGAGATGATGCCGGGCTTCCATTGCTGCCTGTGTCGGTGAACTTGTCCAGACTTGACTTTGAACTTTGCGACATCATCGGAGAGATTGAGAATGCCGTTACAGTCAACAGGATTCCTCGTAACATGATGAGGATTGAGATTACAGAGAGAGTCAATGATGAAGACGTTGCCGTTCTGAATTTGGGTATAGAGAAGTTCAGGGCTATGGGCTATGAAGTGTGGATGGACGATTTCGGAGCCGGTTACTCGTCATTGAACGTACTGAAGGATTACAATTTTGACACGATAAAATTCGACATGAAATTTCTTCACGGCTTCGACATAAAGAAGTCAGAAAAAGCAAAGTACATCATCAGTTCAAATCTTGAGATGGCTCGCCTTATGGGTATGCAGGCACTTGCTGAAGGAGTCGAGACAAGAGGACAGCTTGATTACTTGAGGTCGATAGGCTTCGATAAGGCTCAGGGTTATTACTTCGGCAAACCTATGGAACTTGATGAAATATTCGCGTTGAAACGGCTGACTGAATAGAGATTTTTTGCGATAATACCCCTGTAAATTCCAGAACAAAATTCAAGGGGGCATTTTCTTTATGGTCAACCATGAAATCAACAGACTGATAAATTTCGCGCTTCATCACAAACTCATCACTCAAGAAGATTACGTGTGGGCAGCTAATTCTCTCATCGGCATTCTCGGTATTCATTCGTTTGAACGAGAGGACATCAACGAAACTTTCACAGCATCGCCCGACTCGATACTTGCCAAAATTCTCGACTGGTCAGCAGAAAATAACCTCATCGAAAATACTGAGACAGAACGAGATTTGCTTGACACCGAATTGATGGGAGTTTTAACGCCGAGACCGTCAGACGTTATCGCACAGTTCAAAACGCTCATGGCCGAGTCTCCAGTGAAGGCTACGGATTATTTTTACGCTCTTGGAGTCTCGTCAAACTACATACGCTCCGAGAGGACAGCGAAAAATATCTGCTGGAAAACTCCGACAGATTTCGGTGAACTTGACATCACAATCAACATGTCGAAGCCCGAAAAAGATCCCCGAGACATCGCCAAAGCCAAGACGATAAAATCGACAGGCTATCCGAAGTGCCTGCTGTGCCGTGAAAATGAAGGCTTCTACGGTCATCACGGGCACCCGGCAAGGCAGAACATCAGGTTAATTCCCTTAACGTTACAGGGCAAACAATGGTACTTTCAGTATTCTCCCTACAGCTACTACAACGAACACTGCATAGTACTCGATGAGAATCACGTTCCGATGTTGATTTCCCGTGAGACATTCGGCAATCTCTTCGCATTCGTCTCAATGTTCCCTCACTACTTCATCGGCTCAAACGCTGACCTGCCAATCGTTGGAGGCTCAATTCTCTCACACGATCACTATCAGGGAGGGCGTTACACATTCGCAATGGCCGCAGCTCCTGTCGAGAAGGAATACAGGACTGATGACGCTGAAGTTTTCGCCGGTCGTGTGAAGTGGCCGATGTCGGCAATCAGGCTCCGTTCACGGAATCATGACAAACTCGTTGACGTTGCGGAGCGTGTGCTGTCGGCTTGGCGAGAATGGAGTGATGAATCTGTCGGAATACTTGCTCATTCTGACGGCGAACCTCACAACACAATCACGCCGATCGCAAGAATGAACGGTGCTGATTATGAGCTTGATTTAGTCTTACGCAACAACAGGACGAGCGATGAACACCCATTAGGAATTTTCCACCCTCATTCCGAAGTTCATCACATCAAGAAGGAGAACATCGGACTGATTGAGGTTATGGGGCTTGCTGTTCTTCCTGCGAGGCTGAAGGGAGCGTTGGAGCGGATATGCTCTGCGTGGCTTGAGGGTAGAGAGACTCTGCCGTCTGAACTTGAAGCTCATGAGACGTGGTACAGGGGGCTTCGTGGGAAGTATGACGGTCTTTCGGGCGAACAGGAAGTTAAAAAAATGCTTCGTGATGAAGTCGGCCATGTTTTCACGCAGGTGTTGACGGACAGCGGAGTCTACAAGAGGACAGCTGAAGGCTTAACGGCGTTCGATAAGTTTGCGGAGAGGGCGTTATCGTGAGCATTGATGATATTCGCAAGATAAAGCATTATGACCTGATACAGAAAATGTGCCTGATGGACGATGAGTTCATGGAGGTATAGAAGACGGTTAAGGGCATGAGGCGTTCGGTGAGGCTTGATATTTTTGCTGTTGACACTGAGGGCAAACGTTACAACATTGAGTTTCAGCGTTTGAACTCTGGAGCTGTTCCCAAACGTGCGAGATTTAACGCGAGTATGATTGATGTCGCGAGTCTCAAGAAGGGCGATGATTTTTCAAAGCTTCCGGAGGTTTATGTAATCTTCGTTACAGAGAATGACGTTCTTAACGAGGGCAGGCCGTTATACACTATTGACCGTGCGATCACTGAGAGCGGAAATAAATTCGGGGACGGCTCACACATTGTGTACGTGAACTGCGAGCACAAAGATTCTGATACGGCGTTGGGAAGATTGGTGCATGATTTTCTGTGCTGTGAGTCCGGGAAAGAGTTTTATTATGAGACTCTCGGCGACAGAACCAGTTACCTGAAAGGTGAGCAGGAGGAGGTGAGAGACGTGAGTTTGTTGGTTGAGGAATACGCAAGAGGATTAGCGGACGAGGCTGCTGCAAAGGCTGCAGAGAAGGCTGCTGCAAAAGCCGCTAAAAAGCAGCAAAAAATTTCAGCTGCACGTATGCTCGAGATCGGAAAACTGGCTTTAAGTGAAATTGCGGAATGCTCCGGGCTTTCGCTTTCAACAGTGAGGCGAATGGCAAAGAAACTCGAAACAGCGCAGTAAAATTTACAGGAGGTCAAAAAATGGAACAGAAAGAATTTTGCGGTTATGTGGGAAATGATGAACAGGTTTACGGCGTTCGCAGTGTGACTCTCAACGAGGGCAACGCTAAAGGCATCAGCATATATCAGGTAACAACGGCGGGCGGACTCGAGTTTGACATTCTCCCCGACTCGGGACTCGACATCGGGAGACTGCGTTTCAGGGGCGTGAACGTCAGCTACCTCACCAAAAACGGCTACGACTCTCCGTCAAGATTCCTCCCGTTAGCCGGGCAGTTCGGGCATTATTTTCCCGGCGGAATGCTCTTCACCTGCGGTCTAATGTCGGCAGGCCCTGAGAATGTTGACGGCGAATTTCACCCTCTTCACGGGAGATTTCACGGCCTCAGCGCAAAAGGGCTTTACGGTTACGTTGAGGGCGGAAATATTATCGTCGGCGGTGAAGTCAGAGAGACAATGCAGGGCGGACACTGTTTCAGCGTCAAAAGAAAATTCACGATCCCTTCATGGGGAAGTGAAATTCATCTCGATGACGAGATCACCAATCTGACATCATCACCGGCTGAATACATGATGCTGTATCACATGAACTTCGGCTGGCCTATGTTGAGCGAGGCTGCGAGGCTTGAACTTCCCGAAAAACGAAAGGTTACGCCCAGAACGCCTTACGCTGAGAAAGGACTCTCAAAGCAGTGCGAGTTCTGTAAGCCCATTGACGGCGAGGAAGAGCAGGTATTCTTCAACGAAATGGAGAGCGAACCTTGCGCCCGTCTCATCAATCCTGAACTCGGCATCACTGCTGAACTTTCGTGGTCTCTTGACACTCTGCCGATACTCGCTCAGTGGAAGAACATGAAGAGCGGTGATTATGTTCTCGGTCTTGAACCGTCAACTTGTTACATCATGGGGCGTGAACGTGAGCGCAAAGAAGGAAGGCTGATGACCCTTGAGCCCTTCGGTAGTGTGAAACATTCAGTGAAGCTGAGTTTTTCGGAGGCAAAGTAAAATGTTGTCGTCAAACCTCAAACTGTTAGGCAAATATTCTCATCTCTCTGAAAAATTCCAGCAGGGATTGACTTGGCTTGCTCAAAGCGACATTGCCTCGCTTCCTGATGGCAAACACAAAATCCCAGACACAGACCTGACCGCCGACATTCAGAGCTACGACTCGAAAGTACAGGAACAATGCCGATTCGAGTCTCATCATTCGCACTTCGATATTCAGTACGTGGCGGAAGGACGAGAATTTTTCGGTGTCTGCAACGTTGACGGCCTCACCGTAACAGAAGCTCACCCGGAAAGAGACACATACTTTTACGGAAGACCAGAAAATTTTGGCTGTGTACTGTTGAACAAAGGCGACTTCATCATTGTTTCGCCCGAAGAAGCTCACATGGCGAAGTGCGCAGTTGAAGGGAAACCCGAAAAAGTCCGAAAAGTTGTCATCAAGGTTGAATGCTAATGTTGCTACAGGGTGCTATTGTTCTCAAGGTCAAGAAGACTGAAAACGGCTTCCGGCTGCTGGTTAGCCTGAGCCAAAACAGCGTCTGCCGCCTTGCTCAGTATCTGGAACTCAATGTACCTCATCGTTGACTTCGCGTAATCAGCGTCAGTGATTCTCGATCGTGCGTCGTTGAGATTCTCGCCTGATACGGCCATGCTTGAGAATGAATGCTCAAGTCCGTTGCAGTAAGACACAATCTGAGTTCTTTGTTTCACAACGCCGTCAATCGCTTCGTCAATGTAGCTGATTGATTTCCTCGCTAAATCGCTTGTCAGAACGTTCACCCTGTCAACACCAAGCATAGCAGCTGAGACATTCCCGAACTGTACCGAGAATGTCTCGGCCTGATTCGTTCCTATCTGGAATAAAACTCCGTTGTTCGCTAGATGAATGTTGGCCATGTAAGTCCCTGAAGGCGTGAGCATGTATTTCTTTTCGTCCTCGTGCCACTCAGCCAGAGTCCCGGCCATAGGGTCAAATTCGAGATTGACATTCGGGTGAATTATTCCGCCGAGTTCATGTCCAGTTATTTTCATGTCAGTAACAACAGCTTCGCCAGTGTGAGCGTCATAGACTGAGACTCTGAACGTTCCTTCCTCCGAGTTCTGAATCGTGTTCAGTCCGAAAGCGTTGATGAGATTGTCGCTTCCAGCAAAATAAATCTCGCCTTCCCTGCCCTGCACTGCACTTCTCACCAGCAGAGTCGACTTGATGTCATAGCCTGTAACGTTCCCGTCATCGTCATAGAGTGCCGAACGTGAATAGATTGACTCCGATGTCATGTCCGTGCCGTCTGAAATCACAGCGAACTTCCCTGCGTCATCAGTGTAGACCGACTGCCCCAAGTCCTGAGCTATTGCCGTGTTAATCTTCGCTGCCGTGTCCTGAAGCGTATCGCCTCCGTAGATTGTTACGCTCGCTGTCCTTCCGTCTCCTTGAACTAACACTAATTTCTGAGGCTCTTCAACTAGGAAACTGCCTTCAGAGTCGTAGAACTGAGCAATTTCCCAAAGGGCTTTGTCGTAATAAACTTCGATTGAGCTGCCGTCATCGCCGTTGATTAACATTGTCTCGGTTACGCTCATGATGTTTGATTTCTGCACTTGAGCTTTTCCGGGATCTGAACGTATTTCGATTCTGTAATTTGACTCGGCGTTCTCGACTGTCCTGTTATTGCCTTCGTCATTTATCGTTAGCAGACTGCCTTTCACCCTGACTTTGAGATTGACATCATCGGCTGACCATAACGCGCCTGAATTGCCGTTGAGAAGTTTCTTTGTGTTGAAATTTGTGTAACGTGAAATGTGATCTAATTGTGATTTGAGACCGTCTAATTCTTCCTGAATGTGTACTCTGTCCTGCATGGTCAGTGTTTCGTTTCCGGCATGAACACTGAGTTCCCTCATTCTGTGCAGAATGTCCGTAGTGTCGCCTAAAGCACCTTCAGCGACACGAAGCATTGATATTCCGTCTTGAGCGTTCCTCATGGCCATGTCATAGCCTTTAATCTGTGAACGCATTTTCTCACTTATCGCTAATCCTGAAGCGTCATCGGAAGCCGTGTTTATTTTAAGTCCGCTTGCTAAGGGACGAATCGATTTGCTTACCATTTCATTAGCGGCTTTATTCGCATTCAACGCTGATAGTGCGGTCAGGTTGTTGTTGATAATCATTGTAATCAATCCTTTAATAGTAAGATTAAGGCTATTATGAATATTATCGGACATAGTTGCAAAAAAGTGAACTAGTATTTTGTTGTCGGCTCATTTTACAGAAGCGAGAGTCTTCTTGCAATAAGTGATAGAATTTTTGAACGAAAGGGTAGACTGTTGAAAGGAGTTTTTTTCGTGGAAAGTTTATTGCTTCTCTTCACGCCGTCATTGCCTTGCTGGGACGAAGAGACGGTTAAAATTGCCGGTGAAAATCCCGAAAGCCTCAAACATCTTGCCGAGTCGGGAGACCTGATGCCGATAGCTGGCGGTTACACTCTCACCCGGAAAGGTCTTGCCACCCGTGAGAATATTGCGAGGGAAATTTTTGTGCCGATTGAGCCTGTTGAGATCATCAATGACACTGAGAGAGCGTCCGAGAAGTTATCGTTAAACAGAATGACACAGTATCTTGACCGTGCTTTTGTTACCGATTGGGGCATCAAAGAAGTTACAACAAGCGAAAAATTCCCGATTATGCCGAACTTGAACGATGATGAATTTTTTGCTTTTGACGGTGAGAAAATCATAGCGTCATGGCCGGAACATGAGTCAGTAAAAAAATTCCGTGAAGCCTTCCCGAATATAGGAGTGTCAGCAAGAAAATTCCCTGCTCCGGGTCAAAAGGCTCTCGATGAATGGGCGTTGAAAAACAATATGAGTTACGGAGAGCTGACAATAGATTTTGTGTTGAGGAGCAGAGCTGATTTCAATCACTACAAAAATTACCCTCAATTTGAATCGGACAAGTACAAATTTTTGGACTCTGATCAATTATTCGCTCAAAGAGTCCCCGAAGATTACGAGGAAGTTTTGCCCTTCATCGGAAAAGTTCACATCGTTCTCGAAAATCAACGAAGGATATTTTTGCCGGGCTGGTTCGATATTGACCACGATGAAAATGAAGACTGGCACTTAATCGCGTTCGTTGCCAAAAATGAATCACAGCTTGAGGACTTCACAGAGACTCTAAGGCGTTGGGGACATGACCTGATTAACCCTGCCAACCCTCTTTTCATCATCGGAACAAGCATTGAGCGTCTCAAAAATCAGAAGGAACAGAAGCGCACGATTTATGACTGGTTCGATGAAGAGACGGTGAGAATTTTGAGACCTGATGATTTTTGCTGAGACTGAATCTTTTTCACCAGCTTATAACTTGGCGTTCGAGGAATATATTTGCGGACTCGGCCTTGATGTGTTCATGTTGTGGCGCAATGAACCTTCAGTGATTGTGGGAAAATTTCAGGACATTGAAGCGGAAGTTGACACGGAATTTGCGAGGGCGAAAGGCATTCAGATTGTACGCAGAAATTCGGGAGGCGGTGCGGTGTATCATGACTTGGGCAACGTCAACTACAGTTTCATTCTCAGAGATGAACGCTCTTTGACACTGGAATACTTTTCGAGAATAATCATGTCGATACTTGAGAAACTCGGAGTGAGTCAGCTTGAATTTCATCATAATGACATTCTCGTGAACGGTCAAAAAATTTCCGGCTCTGCTCAATATCATCACAACGGAACGATTCTTCATCATGGAACTTTGCTTTTTGACACTGAACTTGACGTAATACCGAAAGTTTTGAGACGCTGCGGAAAAGTCGCAAACATTAAGACTCTAATCAACAAAAATATTTCTGTTGCCGATTTCATGTCATTCATACGTGAGAACATGAACTTAACGGGAAAATTAGCGAAAACAACGCACTGCAATTTTCTCCATAATTCCCTATAATTTACCCACAACAAAAATTTTTTTATGAGGTGATAATTTTGCCAACAGAACGTTTCGTTTACAGTCTCAAAGAAGGCGACGGCTCCAACCGTCTTCTTCTCGGCGGAAAAGGTGCAAATCTCTGCACTATGGCTCAGTCAGGACTCCCCATTCCTCCCGGCTTCGTCATCACTACTGAAGTATGCCGTAAGTACATGGCTGACCCTTCAATCATGGACGAAATTTGGGACGACATCAAAGCCAATGTCGCCCGTCTCGAAAAAGAAACCGGAAAGGGTTTCAATGACGCTAAAAATCCTCTTCTCGTTTCGGTAAGATCAGGCGCACCGATCTCAATGCCCGGCATGATGGAGACCATTCTCAATCTCGGTCTCAATGACGAAACAGTGAAGGGACTCGCTGAATCTTCAGGCAACAAGAGATTCGCTCTCGACAGTTACAGAAGATTCATTCAGATGTTCGGAAGTGTTGTCGATGAAGTTGAGTTCAATCTTTTCGAGTCGGCACTCGCAAAAGCTAGAGAGGCTTCCGGCATCACTGACGCAAAACAGGACTACAAGATTCCGGCCGAAAACCTCGAAAAACTCCTCGTTGAGTACAAAGCAATCTACAAAAACGCAACTGGCAATGACTTCCCGACTGACCCTTGGATTCAGTTGAGACGAGCAATCGAAGCCGTGTTCAAGAGCTGGAACATTCCTCGCGCCGTTACCTACCGCAAAATCAACAAGATTGATGACTCACTCGGTACTGCCGTCAACGTAATCACAATGGCGTTCGGCAACTTGGGCGATGACTGCGGAACTGGCGTTTGCTTCACCCGTAACCCCTCAACGGGCGAGAATAAACTTTACGGCGAGTTCCTCATCAACGCTCAGGGCGAAGACGTTGTTGCAGGCATAAGGACTCCGATGCCCATCGCTGAACTTGAGCAGGCCATGCCCGCAATCTACAAAGAACTCTGCGCTATCACAAGCAACCTCGAAAAAACTTATCACGATATGCAGGACGTTGAGTTCACGATTGAGCGCGGAAAGCTCTTCATTCTCCAGACCCGTGCAGGAAAGAGAACAGCAAGCGCAGCCGTCAAAGTCGCCGTTGACATGGTGAACGAAGGACTAATCGACACAAAGACAGCAGTAACAAGAGTCAGCCCTGATCAGGTTGAAATGCTTTTACA
>CAJODC010000045.1 GCA_905233215.1 uncultured Synergistales bacterium | reverse complement strand
ATGTTCTCATTCGTCAGGCGTTCGAGAACTGATATTCCCTCGTCAAGAACGGGCAGAAGATGACCAGTAATTTCAATCACTGCTGAAATGTTCATGGCTGTTGGGAAAGTATCGTTTGAACTCTGGGACATGTTGACGTGATCGTTTGGGTGCAGTAATTTTTCACCGGCCAATTCGTTGCCTCTGTTGGCGATTACTTCGTTGACGTTCATGTTTGTCTGAGTCCCTGAGCCTGTCTGCCAAACGGTGAGGGGGAAATGTTCATCGAGTTTGCCGTCAAGAATTTCATCACATACGGTTACGATTAAATCTTTTCGTTTTTGGTCAAGGCGATGTGATTTGAAGTTAACGATTGCTGAGGCTTTTTTGACGAGAGCTAAAGCCCGTATTACGGGAAGGGGCATTTTTTCCGCTGACTGAGTGAAATTTTCGCTGCTTCGTTGAGTCTGCGCTCCCCAATACGCCGATGAAGGGACTCGAATCTCTCCCATTGAATCGCGTTCTGTCCTGTATTCCAAAATGATGCCTCCTAAAAAATTTTCTGGGATATTATAATCTACGTTGAAAAAATTTTTGATTCGGAGGGATTTTGATGACTCGTTTCATTTTAGCGGTTTTAATCGCGGCACTTTCTTTTTCGTCTGCTTCAGCGTTTGAAATCGTAACACTGATCGACAGAACAGGAACGGCGAAGACCGATATACTCTTGGGAGCATCGGAGGCTGAAACGGCGAAGTATTACCCTGACGGCGAGATGCCGAGTCAGGTGCTTGCGTTCTTGGTGAAGACAAAGGGAGGCGGGATTCTTTTTGACACCGGATTACCTGACGGACGAATCGCGGAGGAACTGACGAAAAACGGACTCGCTCCCGAAGACGTGAGGACGATATTGCTGACTCACCTTCACGGGGATCATTACGGCGGTTTAGTGAACGCTGAAGGTAAAGCGGCTTTCCCGAACGCTGAAGTCTACGTGTCGAAGCCTGAGTATGATTACTGGGTTAATGAACTCAAGGACAAAAAGGTAATTTCGGCTCTTTCGCTCTACGATGTGAGACAGTTCATTTTCGGCGATGAAGTTGTTGACGGAGTGAGAGCGATTGACACTACCGGACACACTCCCGGCCATGTGAGCTATCTCGTTGAAGATGAAGGCGGAAAAATCATCATCGCTGGCGACATCATTCACTTTCAGACCATACAGTTAGCGAATCCCGAAGTTGCTGTGAAATATGACGTTGACCCCGAAAAAGCTGTACAGTCAAGAAAATTCCTGTTCGGTTACGCAGCACAGAAGAAAATTCCTGTCGCTGGAATGCACATAATACCGCCCGGAATAATCAATCTTCACTGAAAAAAATTCCCCTCCTGATTTTCTCAAGAGGGGAAGCGTTTTCATTTCTTCTTCATCAAGCCTGCTCCGGCATTCCACGCTTTTCCGACCTGTTCGCCGGAAACATAGTAGCCGTGCTGAAACTGGTCAAATATCAGTGCCTGAAGTTTTGACGGATCGACTTTGCCGTTAGCAGAAAGTACTTTTTCTTCCGCTGCAGTGTTGACGATTTTGCCGACAATGCAGTAGAAACTTTCTGTCTCTGCAACCTCAGCAAGTTCACACTCCATCACGACAGGAAATTCATCAATAATCGGAGCGTTGACGAACTCGCTCTTGATTGCAGTGTAGCCGGTTCTCTCGAACTTATCCGCCATCTTGTTACCCGTAGCGATGCCAAAGAAGTCGGCAACGTCCATGTGAGCCTTGTCAGCAATACTCACGGTAAAAGCCTTCGTCTTGAGAAGATTCTGAGTGGTCTTATGTTCCTCGTCAATGAACAGCGCGATTCTGTCAGCGTTGCATATCATGCCCCACGCAGCGTTCATCACATTGACTTTGCCGTTCTCGTCATAAGCTGCCACCATTAACACAGGCATCGGATAAACAGCCTGAACAACTCCAAGATTTTTCTTCATTAAAAATTCCACCTTTCATCTTGACTGAAGCATATCATAATTTACTCTTCCCAAAGTCTTTCCAGCCTGTAGAAATCTCTTCCCTTATGGCTGAAAACGTGAACAACAACGTCTCCTCCGTCAAGCAGCCTCCAGTTGAGGCTGTGTTCGCCCTCAATCCTGCAATTTCTTCCTGACTTCGATAAAATTTCTTCGGCAGTCTCGGAAAGAGTCTTCATGTGAGTCTCTGAGTTTCCCGTAACAAGAACAAAGGCATCAGCAAGCCCGCCCTTGTCCTTCAAGTCAAGTGCTATGATGTCCTCTCCGCTTTTAGCGTCAAGTGCTGATGTTATTTCTTCGACTATGTTTGACATTAACGTTCTTTCGCTCCTTTTCGGCAATATTATATCTTGTCGCCTATCAGTATATCGACTCTGTTCGTGTAACCTTCATGATCTTCCGCCGTGTGATGAATTTCCGACACAGCTCCCTTCACAAGAGAATACGAAAGTTCATCGCCCTCTTCAGGACTCATCACGGCACCGTCATAACGAATGTCAACCAGAATCTCGCCGCTTTCCTCTGAGTGTTCGATAGCTATTCCGACTCTATTCACTCTTGAGAGGATATTCTGTGTCATCTCCTCGAACACAAGATGAAGTCTGACAGCCTGACGGCCTCCGACCATGTTTTTCTGGCAGAAAGCGTCAATCCTCGAGACAGCTCCCGGAAAGTCAAACACTCCTCCTTTGATCTCAAACTCCAAAACCTGAAGCCTGTGTATAAATCTCCGTGTCTTCTCACGCTTAGGAGCCGTGAAAATTTCATCGGGCGTTCCTTCCTCGTAAATTGCGCCTTCATCAAGGTAGAACACTCTGTTACAGATAGCTCTTGCGAAATTCATCTCGTGCGTAACGATAATCATCGTCTTTCCCGAATGAGCAAGCTCACGGATTACCGCTTGAACTTCGCCGACCATCGTCGGGTCTAATGCGCTCGTAGGTTCGTCAAGCAGAATCACATCAGGATTCATGGCAAGGGCTCGGGCGATTGCGATTCTCTGTTTCTGACCGCCCGACAATTCATCAGGATAATTCAGGTACTTGTCGGGAAGTCCGACAGTCCGAAGCAGTCTCATTCCGTTATCGAACGCTGACTGTCTCGACTCGCCTTTGAGCCTTACGGGAGCGAACATGATATTCTCGATGACAGTGAGATTCCCGAAGAGGTTGAACTGTTGAAAGACCATTCCCATTTTCTGACGGACTTTGTGAATGTTGCACTTCGGACTCGTAATCTCCTCATCGCCGAAAAATATTTTTCCTCCGTCAGGACGTTCGAGAAGATTTACGCACCTCAAGAGAGTACTCTTTCCCGTTCCCGAAGGCCCTATCACCGATATTACATCGCCCTCGTTAATTTCGGCGTTCACGTCATTCAACGGAACAGCGTTCGGGTAAACTTTCCTGACATGTTCGAGCCTAATCATGATTCTCGCCTCCTGTAACATTGATTCCTCTCAAAATATTTTCAGGCTTCCTTCTTGACGGTGTTATTCGGTACTCAATGAACGTTACGACAATATTGAGCATTCCGGCGAGAATGAAGTAAATCACAGCGACTGCGATTAACGGGAAGAATGCCTCATAAGTTCTGCTCCTCACAATGTCGCCCATCTTCGTCAAATCCTGCACCGCTATGTAACCGACAACTGATGTTGACTTTATGAGCAGTGTTACCTCTTCACGCAATGACGGCATGAAGTGTAAAGCCGCTTGAGGAAGTATGACCCTGAAGAACGTCTGCAAGTCCGTGAAGCCCAAAGCGTAAGCCGCTTCAGTCTGTCCTCTGTCAACAGCTCCGGTGCCAAACGTCAGCATTCTGTAGACAGCAGTACCGAAAGTGAGAGTGAACGCTATGATTGACACGATGACTCCGCTTATGTTGACGTTTCCGAAGATGACGTAGTAGAGAATCATGAGAAGCACAACATTGGGAGTGCCTTTGATGAGCCAGACAGAAAATTTCGTGAAGATGTTTGCGATTGCGTTCCCAGTCCGGCAGAACATGAAAGCGGTGAAACCCAAGAGCATTCCGAAGAATATTGACGATATTGTGATTGTCATCGTGGCCATTATTCCCTCTAAAAATAATTCCCATCTTTCCTCACGAATGAATGTCTTGTTGAAACTCAACGCTATATCGTCCCAGAATGACGGCTCATTGTCCGAAGGTTTCGACTCGATTTTAGCGGCATCAGCGGAGGTTTCCTTGTGGACTTCGGAAGGTTTATGCTTCAGAACGACAATGACGTTTGCGCTGTCAGTGTTGGGGACTTTGGACAAGATGAGGCTCTTTTCGCGTTCGTCAGTGAAATCAATACCGTAAGAGAAATCACACTTTCCTGTCTCAAGCGAACCCAGTACGCCGTTATGACTCATGCTTTCGACATTGAGGCCGTAACCTTTAGCCTTGCAGAACATAACAGCCAAATCAATCTCGTAGCCCTGAATCCTTCTGTCCTTCATGTAAAGGTAGGGAGGCACTGACGGATCTACGGCCATTATGAGAGTGCCGTTAGGGTTAGGGAGATTGGAATAGTCCTCAACAAAACGCTTCGAATCGTCATCGCTGTCTATCCATTTGTTGACGAGAGCTTTAATCGTTCCGTTGTCCCATAAAGTTTGGAGGAAATCGGAATATTCTTTGCAAAGTTTTCGGCCTCTTTCAGTTTTTGCGAAAGCCGCCTTTCGGTTAGTCCTTTGGAGTTTCTGAGGCAGATACGTGATTTTGTGGCCTTCACGCATCATGAAGAGAGCTGTTGACTCTCCGCAGGCTATAGCGTCAATCTTCCCGGTCAGTAACGCTGGAAGAATATCGCTGTTTGAGTTGAAGTAAACGATTTCAGCATCGGGGATTTTCTCCTTTGCTAGCCGGTCATGTATTGAGCCTGCTGTTACGCCGATTATTTTCCCGTTGAGCTGTGAAATGTCCGTGTACTCTGCTGTTGATACGGTCTGAGTCTCTTTTGCGTGAGTCTTCATGACAAGAAAGACATTGCCCGTCTTAGCGTTGGGATATGAGAATAAAACGTTCTCGGCGCGTTCCTTAGTGTAGGCGAAAGACGACATAGCGAAATCGCATTTCCCTGACTGTAACGCTGGTATTATCGCCCCGAAAGACATCGGAACAATCTCAAGCCCGTAACCGTAAGCCTTGCAGAATCTCACGGCGCAGTCAACATCATAACCGGTAACTTTCCCGTTCATAACGTAAACGAACGGAACAATCGACAAGTCAACCGCCATCTTCAGAGTCCCGTTAGGCTTCGGAAGGTGTGAATAATCATCAACAACTTTCTTGCTGTCGTCTTTGCTGAACCATTTTGCGTCAAGCTGTTGAATTGTCCCATCGTCCCATAAAGGCTTGATGAACTCGGTGAACTGAGCGCATAATTTCCGGCCTGCTTCTGTTTTCGGGAATATCGGCGAAACATCATAGTGTGTCAACTGTTCTCCGCAATAAGCGATGTCATCATTGTCAAGCATCATGAATCTTGCTACAGGAACGGGAACACATATAGCGTCAACCTTTCCAGCTTTGAGAGCGACGAGAGTATCTGTCATGCTGTCGAACTGTTGAATCTCCGCTGAGGGTACATTCTGCTTTGCGATTTCGGGATTCAATGTGCCTAACATCGCTCCGATTTTCTTCCCGGCTAGCTGTGATTTGTCCGTGTACATCGGGACAGCTCCGGGAGTTTCGGCGGTCTTAACCGTGAGAAGGACATTCCCTGATTTTATTGCAGGTGTTGACGTGAAGAGGGTATTTTCTGAGCGTTCGGGAGTCTTGTTGACTGACTGCATGAAATCGCTCCTGCCTGCTTTCACTGACGCTATTACCCCTGTCAGCGGCATGTTCTGAACCTCAAGAGCATAGCCTTTTGACTTGCAGAACATCACCGCCAAGTCGACATCATATCCCACAATCCTGTTATTCTTGACGTAAGCGAACGGGACTAATGACGTGTCGACAGCCATAATGATTTTTCCGTTTGTTGACGGGAGACTCGAATAATCATCAACGGTCTTTTTGCTTTCGTCAGAACCGAGCCACTTTTCATTGAGAGCGTCAATAGTGCCGTTGTCCCACAAAGTTTTCAGGAATGATGAATACTCTTCGCAAAGTTTCCGGCCTTTGTCATTGTCGGCGAAAATCGGGTAAAGGAATGTTTCTCTCAGAGGCGGTTCAATGCGTGTGAGTTTCGGGTCTTCATTCTCAGTGTAAATAGCGGCTGGAAGCGAGCAGCATATTGCCTCAACTTTTCCGGCTCTCAACGCTGCTAACTGGTCTGTCAGTGAGTTGTAGTACTCTACTTTTGCTGACGGGATTCTTTCAGGTACGAGTTCGGCGCAAGTCGTGCCAATCTGAACGCCGATTCTTTTTCCCTTGAGACTGTCATAATCTGAAGGCGTGCTGACGGCCTGAACAGGTGAAGTGTCAGCAAGAACAGCCGTAACGGAGCTTGCATTGCAGTAAGGCTCAGAGTAATACAGGGCTTCTTCGTGTTCTTCAGACGGCGTGAAGTCTCCGGCAAAATCTACTTTCCCAGAATTTATCGCAGGAATCATAGCGTCAAAAAGCATAGTCTGAACCTTAAGCCCGTAACCGTAAGCCCGGCAGAATCTCACAGCAATATCTAAATCAATTCCGGCTAACTTTGTGGCTTTGTAGTAAGTGAAAGGAGGATAGCTGCCTTCCGCCGCGAATGTCAATGTGCCGTTTTTGGCTGGAAGACTCTTGAAGTCGGGCGGAATTTTTGCGGATTCGTCTGCACCCTGCCACGCTGAGAGTAAAGCGTCAAGTTCACCGCTAGCTTTGATTTGGCGGATATATTCGCTCATCTCATCACATAATTTTTTGCCCTTAGCTGTCTTTGCGTAACAGAAAGAATATCCGAAAGGTTCTCCGACAGGCTCATTAATGGCGGTCAATGCTTTATCCTCAGCGGCCATGAGTTCGAGAACAGGCGCGTCAACAAGGAAGCCTTCAATTTTGTGAGTCTTCAGGGCTGAAACTAAATCGGGGTAAGTGTTGTAATACTGGATTTTTGAGTGAGGGAGATTTTCCGCAGCCCATTCTTCCCAGTCGATTACGCCCGGCTGCATTCCTATGGGCTTTCCGTCAAGCTCCGAGATATGTTTATACTTTGGGATTCTTGCTGACCTTGCTGACTGTGAATGTGATTCGGGAGTCCCTGCTGTTTTTGCGGTTTTTGATGAGTGTGATTGAGACTCGCTGATTGTCCCTTCTGTTTTTGCTGACGGGTGATAATCCGACTTCCTGATGAGGAGAACTGTACCGCCCTTGTATGTAGGCTCGCTGAAGGTTACGGCTTCCTGGCGTTCGGGGGTGATTGTAAGCGAACACATACCGACATCAGATTTTCCCGACTGTACAGCGGGTATTATGCCTGAGAAATTCACAATCATAAAATCCGGCCTGTAACCCTTTTCGCGGCAGAAACGTGTTATTATGTCAACCTCATACCCAACAAGAGTATTATTCTTGACGTAAGTAAAAGGCTGAGTATCATTTTCGGCTGCGATATGAAGAGTCCCGTTAGTGTCGGGGAGATTTTTATAGTCAGCAATAATCTTCCTGCTTTCGTCATCGCCGAACCATATATCGTGAATCTCCTTCAATGTTCCGTCCGACTTTATGCGCCGTAAATACTCGTTCATTTCGTCAGCAATTTTCTTCTGTCTTTCCGTCATTCGCTTTGGGAAAACAAAAGCATTCTCGTAAGTGCTGAGATAACCGTCAGCGTGCGTGAAGTCTTCGTTCTCTCTTTCAACCGCGAAAGCTACAGCGTCATCGGTTGCAACAGCGTCAACTTTTCCCGTTCTCAACGCCTGATTGAGATTAGCGGCTGTGTCAAGGTATGTGATTTTCGACTTGGGCAGAATTTTAGGGATTTGAATGGACTGTATTGTCCCTGTTCCGACAGCAATATTTTTCCCGTTGTACTCCCTGATAAGCGCGGAATTGTCGTTTTCCGGCTCTGAGGGAGTCCACACAACCGGCATAAATTCATCGGAGCTGTAATCCGTATCCCTTTTGCCGCGAACAAGAAGCACAATTTTCGTTACGTATATGGGGTCGGAGAAGTCAACAGTTTCTTTGCGTTCGTCCGTAATCTGAAGGTTAGAGAGAAGACAGTCCGCAGCTCCCGCCTCTAATGCGGCATAAGCCCCGTTGAAATCGTAGACCTTAAACTCAAGCTCAGCACCGAGCCACAAAGCGAATCTCCTCGCAAGCTCAATGTCAAATCCTGTGAGATTCCCCCCCTCGTAAAAGCTGAACGGCATAACGAGTCCTGTTGTTGCTACGGTGAGTTTGAATTGAGGGTTTGACGGTGCTTGAATGTTCGGGACTTTGTAGTCTTGATTCCTAATCCAGCGTTCTAACATGTCGCTGATTGTCCCGTCCTGTTTGGCTTCTGTCAAAAACTGGTTGAATTTCTCCCTTAGACCGGGAATCTTTGAGGTTCTTGAGATTCCAGCACCGTTGAAGAGTTCGCCTATACTGCCCGGAAGAATCTTCACTCTTTCGAGGCCGTCCCGTATTGCTGCGGCCATTTG
Organism: uncultured Synergistales bacterium; assembly: GCA_905233215.1. GTDB lineage: Bacteria > Synergistota > Synergistia > Synergistales > Aminobacteriaceae > JAFUXM01. Next base: position 1,508 of record CAJODC010000045.1, on the reverse strand, counting down.
GGAATTGTCGTAAGCAACCGCGTCAACTTTCCCGGCTTTTACTGCTATATATATATCTGAGCCGCCTATGTGTTTAAGTTTTGCTTGGGGAATGTGTTTATTTACAGCGTCCGTGCATGGCCCTGCGTCGAACACTCCTATTGTGAAGCGCGAATCGTTGAGCTGTTCAATGGAAGTTATTTCTTCAGCATAAGAAGGTGAAAAGGCAAGGAGAATGAGAATAACCGCCGATAAAATTTTGCGTAATGGCATTGTTTACCGCCTTTCAATTTTTGAGATTAATAGAGGGTATTATACACGCACAAAAAAAAAATTCCCCTGCCGTTTAATGACAGAGGAAAAAAATTCTTACATCTCAATTCTTCCTGCACCGTCAGTTATTCCCGTCTCGTAGAAGCTGGCTTTTCTCCCTGTGAGTCTCTCATACTCTGAGCCGATATGAGTCTTGAAGTCATTGACCCTTTCACCCTCAACAATGCTCACGGTACAGCCTCCGAAACCTCCGCCCGTCATCCTTGAGCCTAAAACGCCGGGAAATTCCCACGCTAACGAGGCTAATATATCGAGTTCGGGAACTGTTACGGCGTAATTGTCCCTGAGTGAAACGTGTGAAGCATTCATGAGTTTTCCGAACGTAATCAAGTCTCCGGCCTTGAGGGATTCGGCGGCTCTTTTAGCGCGTTCGTTCTCACTGACAGCATGAAAGGCGCGTTTGAGGTTTACGGGGTCTTTAACGGTGTAGGCTAATTCGTCAAGCTCATTAACGGTCAAATCGCAGAGGCATGAAATATCGCGTTCTTTCCTGATGTCGGATAATGCCTGTTCGCACTGCTGGCGGCGTAAATTGTATTCGCTTCCGGCCAATGAGTGAGGGACGTTTGAGTTTGTGATGATGATTCTGTGAGTGTTGAGTTCGATTGGGGCGTATGAGTATTCGAGGGTTGAACAGTTGAGGAGGATTGCGTGATTCTTTTTGCCCATGCTCACGGCGAACTGATCCATGATACCGCAGCGGACACCGACAAAATTATTCTCGGCTTCCTGAGCGTAGAGAGCTGCTCTTACACCGTCAATTCCGAACCCTAAAAGCTCGCTGAAGATTCGTACCGTCAAAACTTCAAGTGCTGCTGAAGATGAGAGTCCTGCGCCGTCAGGTAGATTCCCGTTGTAGAGAATATCAACGCCGTGTAAAAATTGGTGGCAATGACTCCTCAGAGTGCTTACGATTCCGAGAGGGTAATTGACCCATGAGCGCGGGCCGGATAATTTCTCGTTGATTCTGTCGTATTCGATCTCGAACGGGGAGTCGTAATCTCCGTCAAAATTCATGGAGTATAGCCTCAATGTGTTACCGGGTCTTGAGTGTGCGAGGGCGTAAATTCCGTAATCGATTGCGCAGGGGAAAACGTAGCCGCCTTCGTGGTCAGTGTGTTCGCCGATTAAGTTTACGCGGCCGGGTGAAAAGAATGCTTCTGCGATTGAGTCTGAGCCGAAAATTTTTCCGTATA
>CAJODC010000044.1 GCA_905233215.1 uncultured Synergistales bacterium | reverse complement strand
ACAAACCTTAGTAGCATTAGCGAACGGGGGCAGGAAATGTCGCAGTCGTGCGGAAAGAATGAGGAAAACTCGAAAGAGTGTACACAGCACAATATTACACTTTTTACGTAGCAGGAAAACAGAATGTATAAACCCATAGAGGTGAACAAAGATACATATTGGCTTGGAGTGAACGACCATGAGACGGATAAATTCGAGTCTCTCTGGCCTCTTCCGCAGGGAGTAGCCTATAACGCCTACGCAGTAATCGGGACTACGGCAACGGCAGCAATCGACACGGTGAAAGGTCCATACCTTGATGATTACGTTGGCAAACTGACGCAGGCACTCGGACACAGGACGCTGAATTATCTTGTCGTGAATCACATGGAGCCTGATCACGCCGGTTTAATCTCAGAATTGAAATCGGTATGGCCTTCACTGAAGTTCATCGGCAACGCAAAGACAGCCCCGTTACTGAAAGGCTATCACGGCATCACTGAAGATGTTATCACGGTGAAGGACGGCGACACATTGGACTTGGGCGGACACGTCTTGAGGTTTTTCACGGTACCGATGCTCCACTGGCCTGAAAGCATGGTAACGTTTGACACAACAACGGGCGTATTATTCTCGAACGACTCATTTGGCGGTTTCGGAGCGCATGAGGGAGGAATATTTGACGACCAAAAGAACCCTGAACGCTGGGAAGATGAGATGTTACGCTACTACGCCTGCATTGTCGGCAAATACTCAAACATTGTTCAGGTAGCGTTGAAGAAGCTGGGAGCCCTGCCGATAACGAATATCTTTCCATCACACGGAACGTTATTCAGGAAGGACATCAAGAAAGTAATTTCACTCTATGACAAATGGAGCAGGTACGAAGGCGAGAATGGAGCTGTTGTTGTTTACGGAACGATGTATGGCAACACTCGGAAGATGGCAGAAGCGGTCTGCACTGGTCTCAATTCGTCAGGAGTGAAAGATGTGAGACTGTACGATGCTGCGAGGACTGATGCGTCATACATACTGCGTGATATATGGAAGTTCAAAGCGTTCGCACTGCTGGCGTGTACGTATAACACGACACTATTTCCGCCGATGGAAGCGTTATGCTCGAAGCTCCTGAACCGTATGCCCAAGAACAAAATCGTCGGCATAGCAGGGAGTTATTCATGGAGCAAGGGAGCATTGACGGCACTTCAAGAATATGCTGAGAAGAGCAAGTTACAGCTCGTTGAGCCTGAAGTTGAAGTGTACACCTCGCCGACTGCAGAAGACCTTGAGAAACTCTGTGAACTGGGAGCGAACATGGGAGCGTTAATCGTCAATGAGTGAGTACGTAACGAGGCCGAAGCGGTTAAACGAAGCGTGGATAACTGAATACAGCACGGATAACTTGAAGCTCTCAATGAGGGTCAAAAATATCGTTCACACGGAGCGGACACCGTATCAGGAGTTATTGATAGCGGACAGTTACGAATACGGGCGAGTGATGATGCTAGACGGTGCGTATCAGTTGACGGAACGGGACGAGTTCACATATTCCGAGATGATGGCACACGTAGCGATATGTTCGCAGCCTAAGCCGGAGAAAGTGATGATAATCGGCGGTGGAGACGGAGCGATAATGCGGGAAGTTCTCAAACATGAATGTGTGAAGAAATGCACACTGATAGACATTGACGAGAGAGTTATAGAGAACTCGAAGAAGTTTCTGCCGTTTGCAGGCTGTTCATTCGCTGACACGAGAGCTGACGTAAAGTGCATGGACGCTATGAAGTACATTCGAGAGACGGAAGAACGCTACGATGTAGTTATAGTTGACAGCACCGACCCTGTAGACTTCGCCGCCGGTCTGTTCCAGTCGGGATTTTACGCTGACGTGAAACGAGTGATGACGGACACGGCCATGATGACGGAATTGACAGAGTCGCCATTCACAGATACTGACTTGATGACACAGGCGATAACCGAGATGAGGAAAGTATTTCCGTGCGTGAGAATGTATTGGGGAGCAGTTCCGACTTACCCTTCAGGAATGTGGACATATGGCATCGCTTCAATGTGTGAGAGTAACTTTGAGCCATTGAGGACGGTAGAGCCGACACGATATTACACGAGAGAGATACACAGAGCCAGTTTTGTACTACCGCCGTTTCTTGAGGAATTGATACGGTGAAAAAATCCCCCTTACCTTGAAGGCGAGGGGGAAATTTTTTTATACAACGCTGACTAAAGGTTGATACCTCCGAATTTCCTTCTTGCAGTGAAAGGTTTTTCGGGAGCAGTTACGAACGCCTGCCACTTTGTTGAATTGATTTCGCCGAATACCCACTCACGCCCCTGAGCGTCAAGTTCAGCGGTCAGGTCATCAAGCAAAAGCACAGGCAGTCTCTTCAGCCTCATCTCAATCAAACGCCCGGCAGTAATTATCATGCGGAGCATCAAGCGTCTTTTCTGACCTCTGCTGAGAGCCTCGCTGGCCGGTCTGTTGCTGACGGTTATTGACATGTCGTCATAGTTCGGCCCGAAAAGTGAACGCTGTGCGTAAATTTCTCTCTGTCTGTTAGCGTTGGTCAACTCGGAAAGATAGCTCTCACAGTTCCCGTCAACCTCCGGCAGAAACTTCAGCGTAAAACTCTCAGTCTTCATCTGTCTGACCACCTCTCGCCTAATGTCCATAAGCCAGCCTCCGAGCTTGCAGAAATCATTTTCGATAGACGGAGAGATTTTGCCCTGTCTCAAGAGGATAGAGCGTTTTTTGTTGACTGTCTTGAAGTCCACAAGCCTCTTAGCGAAAGGAGGGACAAACAGTGCGCAAAGTCTGTCAACAAAAAGTCTTCTCGATGAAGGAGAGCCGTCAATCAAGCTGAGATTTCCCGTCAAAAATATCACTGAAGGAAGCGACAGCCTTAAATCCGTGAAAGAAACAGTCTTTTCATTGAGCCTTAGAGAAACTCGAGATGAAATTTCAGCGGTAACGGAAAAACTCTCTTCGCCCGAAACTTTAGCTGAGACATAAGCCCTTCCGCCTCTTGACCAAGAAACGAGCGATGAAGTCCTTGCAAATGCCCCCCAGCCCGAAAGGACGCTCAAAGCCTCAAGGAGATTAGTTTTACCCGAACCATTGGAGCCGAGAATAAGATTTATTCCCGAACTCCAATTTACTTTCAGCTCCTCGAAATTCCTGAAATTCCTTAGAACTGTGCAGTCAAATCTCAAAATTGATTGTCCGTATTTTCTTGTTCAAAAGGCTCAACATTTTTGTCTGTAAAGTCAGCGATTTCTTCTATTGTCATCAAATCCTGTTGTGTCAATCTCGCAGGCATGAGCATATAGAGGAAATTTCCGTTTCCTTCACGCTTGAGTCTAGTTTGGCCTTCATCACCGCTGAACTCGATGACAGCTTGTTCGTTGCCGACAGCTTTCAGTCCGTCAATGAAGTAGCCCACGTTGAAGCCGACATTCAGAGGGTTGCCGTCAATGTTTGTCTGTAAAACTTCGCTGGTCGTTCCAGCTTCAGGGGCTCTAGCGGTAATTTTCAGTTCACCGTCAGGGCTTAAAGACATGGCCATGATGTGAGCCGGAGTAGTCTTAGCGATTATGTCGACACGTTCGAGGGCTTTAATGAAGTCTCCGGCGTTGATTCTGAGGGTAGTTGAAGTAACGTTATTGAGAATGCGCTCAAATTTTGGGAAGGTTGAGTCTACGCGTCTCATAGAAAATTCAGCGTTATTCAAAGCAAACCAGACAATCGAGCCGTCAGTCAGCAGTTTCACAACGTCATCATCATCGCAGCCTGAAAGAGTTTTGCTCAAGTCCCTAAGTGATGGCGTAAGGAGAAGGAAATCATCATCTTTTGAGACCTCGCAGGGGATTTGAGAGAGAGAGAGCCTTTTGCCGTCAGTTGAGACACATTTTAGCATGTTGTCGGAAGTTCTGAGCAGGCAAGTACCGAGATATTTCGGGAAGTCTTGAGGCTGAGAAGATGCCGAGCTACCTTCATTGATGATAGTAACAAGTTCAGCAGCGAGAAGTTCGCATATTTTGTCTGCACCTGAGCTGTCATAAGAATTTGGGAACTCATCGACAGGAGTTATTGCGAAACGAGTTTTTTGTGTTCCAGCGTTGAGCAGTCCTCGTGCTGAATTGACTTCGAGTACTAAATCTTCAGACGGTGATTTTCTGAGCATCTCGCCGAAAATGGCAGCAGGTATCAAGGCTTGCCCGGGTTCGAGGACATTAACGCCAGCGGCTGTGAGTTTGACAGAAGTATTGAGATTTGTAGCTCTGATGATAACTGAATTGTCATCGTTTGCGGTGATGAGAATTGCGCGAGTAGCTTCTTTAGGAGTTTTTGTTGACGTGAATTTCTCTGCGGTCTGCCATGCTTTGAGGAAATTCTGACGTTCAAGCTCTAATTTCATTGCCAAAAGTCCTTTCATGAAATTCTTTCCGATATAATATCACTTAAAATAACAAAGGGAGAAAATTTTATGACAGACTTAGAGCTAGCATTAACCCGAACGTGGGCGGAAATAAATCTTGATGCCCTCGAACACAACGTGAAAATACTGCGTACCAGTCTCAAACCTTCATCGAAATTTCTCGGAGTAGTGAAAGCGGACGCATACGGACACGGAATGCTTCAGTGCGCCAAAAAACTTCAGTCAATCGGAGCTGATTACCTTGCTGTAGCGACAGTCTTAGAGGGCGTTGAACTCCGCAGGAACGGCATAACGATTCCGATTTTGTGTCTCGGTCAGTCAGACACTTCACTGGCTTCACTCATGGCCGATTACAGAATCACTCAGGCAGTGGGGGATTACGAGAACGCCAAAGCCCTCTCTGATTACGCCCGGTCATCGGGAAAGGTCATCAGGGTTCACATAAAGATTGATACAGGAATGAGCCGGACAGGTTTTTACTGGTCAACAAAAGACACTCTCGCCGAAATTCTGACGGTCTGCAAGATGCCCGGCCTTTACGCTGAAGGGATATTCACACACTTTGCTGCAGCCGACAGCGAAAGGGATTTCACGCTCTCACAGTTGGCCAAACTCAACGAAGCGAGGGAAGCCCTGAAGGAGGCAGGACAGAAATTCGAGATAGTTCACGCCTCAGCGAGTGTAGGAGTGATTGATTACCCTGAAGCGCATTTAGACATGGGACGCTTCGGACTTGTCCTCTACGGCTACGCATCGACCGAGACAGGCAACGAAGGAAGCAATTTGGGACTTCAGCCGGTAATGACGGTGAAGAGCAGAATAACGGCAGTGCGGAGACTTCCGGCAGGAGCAACGATAAGTTACGGACGTACTCACACGCTGAAACGGGATTCAGTCATAGCGGTATTGCCGATTGGATATGCTGACGGAATGCCGCGAATTTTGTCGAACAATTACGGAGTGAAAATTCATGGTGCTGTGTGTCCTCAAGTCGGTCGAATCTGTATGGACATGATGATGATTGATGTTACGGACATTGACGGAGTGAAAGCCGGAGATGTAGCGGTAGTTTTTGACGGGGAACTGATGCCGATAGCGGCGAAGAACGCAGGAACGATAATTCATGAGATGTTATGCAGTCCTTCATCAAGAGTGCCGAGAGTTTACATTGAAGACGGGAAACTGAGAGTTTAACATGATGCCGTTTAGATTGAAGCCGGTGTACAAAGAATACATCTGGGGCGGAAAGAATTTGATTGCATCATGGGGAAAAAGTCCTGAAAGCGATACACTTGCTGAAAGCTGGGAACTTGCCTCACACCCTGACGGAGAGAGCATAATTCTTGACGGTGAACTGAAAGGGCTGACATTATCCGAAGCGGTCAAAAAAATTCCGTCAATAGTCTCAAAGTCATTCAGAGCAGAAGAAACTTTCCCATTGATGCTGAAACTGATAGACACAGCCAAGCCATTGTCGATACAGGTACACCCAAGCACGGAATACGCCCGCCGGGTAGAGAACAGTAACGGCAAGATTGAAACGTGGTACATACTCGGCCATGAAGAAGGAGCGTATATATATCTAGGTTTCAACAGAGAAGTATCACGGGAAGAATTTGAACGTTCGATAAAAGACGGGACGATAACGGAACTGTTGCGGAAAATCCACGTGAAAGACGGCGATGTATTCTTCATTCCTTCAGGGACGATACACGCAATAGGAGCCGGGATAACGTTGGCTGAAATTCAGGAGAACAGCAACGTAACCTACAGGGTATACGATTACGGAAGACCGAGAGAGCTTCACATCAAGAAGGCTCTTGACGTAACGAATACAAGCCCTGTCGACCCGACACCGCCGGGAAAGTCTGAGAATGTCATAGTGAGATGCAGTAAGTTTCAGGCCGAGAGAATCAACGCTCCATTCACTGGCAACACGAACGGCAACGGCTTCAAGTTCATGATTTGCGTTGAGGGCGAATGCGTATTCAGGTGCGGAGATTTTGAGTGTAACATGACCAGAGGGAGCAATGTATTTGTACCTTCTGACTGTGAATTTGACTACTATGTTGACGGAAGCGGAGTTATTCTAGTTTCATCGCAATAAAAAATCCCCCGATATTTCACGGGGGACTTTTGCTGTATTGTTCTAGTTTTTGTCGCTGAACTCAGCGTCTACTGTGTCGCTGTCATTCGATGATTTGCCTGCGTTAGGATTGGGATTAGCTCCTGTGTTAGCGTTCTGCTGATAGAGCCTCTGTCCGAACTCCTGCATTGTTTTGGTCAAATCGTCTTTGCCTGATTTCATTCCTGCTTCATCGTTCGACTCGATTGCCTTCTTGAGAGCGTCAATTTTTGTGTTGACTTTGCCTTTCTCTTCAGGTGTCATCTTGTCGCCGAGATCGTTCATGAGCTTCTCTGCTTGGAACACTGCGCTGTCAGCCTCATTCTTTGTTTCGGCCGCTGAACGTTTCTTTTCGTCCTCGCTTGCGTGTTCTTCAGCGTCTCTCTTCATGCGCTCGATGTCATCTTTGCTCAAGTTCGATGACTGAATTGTGATTTTCTGTTCTTTTCCAGTGCCTTTGTCTTTTGCTGAGACGTTGAGTATTCCGTTGGTGTCGATGTTGAAAGATACCTCAATCTGCGGAATGCCTCTAGGAGCCGGAGCGATGCCGTCAAGTGTGAACTGACCCAGAAGAACGTTATCACGTGCCATCGGTCTTTCGCCCTGAAACACGGCGATTTCGACTTGAGGCTGATTGTCAGCGGCTGTAGTGAAGACCTGACTTGCCTGAGCAGGAATAGCGGTATTTCGCTCAATCATCTTAGTCATGACACCGCCGAGTGTCTCAATACCGAGCGTCAACGGCGTAACGTCAACAAGTACGATGTCTTTGTGGTCTCCTTTGAGGATTGCGCCTTGAATGGCCGCACCTGCCGCAACGCATTCATCGGGGTTAATGCCTTTAGTAGGTTCTTTTCCGAGAAGGTCAACGATTTTCTTCTGTACCATCGGCATTCTTGTTGAGCCGCCAACAAGTAATATTTTGTCGACTTCTGACGCGCTCAAGCCTGAATCCTGCAACGCTCTCTGAGTGGGCTTGATAGTCCTGTCGAGAAGATCTGCTGTCATTTCCTCGAACTTAGCACGCGTCAACTTCATCTCAAGGTGCTTGGGGCCTGTCTGATTAGCCGTGATGAAGGGAAGAGAGATTGTCGTTTCAGTCATGTTGGACAACTCGATTTTAGCTTTCTCGGCTGCTTCTCTGAGTCTCTGCATGGCCATGCTGTCATTTCTGAGGTCGATGCCTTCAGTCTTCTTGAAACCGTCAGCGAGCCATTCAACGATACGATTATCCCAGTCATCACCGCCGAGCCTGTTATCGCCGGCAGTAGCTAAGACTTCAAAGACACCTTCGCCGACATCAAGAATTGAGACATCGAAAGTACCTCCGCCCAAGTCGAACACGAGGATTTTGTGTTCATCTTTTTTGTTTTCACCATAAGCGAGACAAGCGGCGGTAGGCTCATTGATGATACGGAGTACTTCAAGCCCTGCGATTGTTCCAGCGTCTTTAGTTGCCTGTCTCTGAGCGTCAGTGAAGTAAGCCGGTACAGTGATGACCGCTTGAGTTACGGTTTCGCCGAGATAATCTTCAGCATCACGTTTCAGCTTCTGGAGAATCATTGCGCTGATTTCCTGAGGAGTATATTTTTTGCCGTCAATCGTTACACGGTAATCTGTACCCATTTCGCGTTTGATTGACATGATAGTTCTGTCAGCGTTTACGATGGCCTGACGTTTAGCGAGCTGACCTACGAGCCTTTCGCCGTCCTTCGTGAACGCTACGACAGAAGGCGTTGTCCTTGCGCCCTCGTTATTGGCGATAATAGTTGTCTGGTCGCCTTCCTGAACTGCGATACATGAGTTTGTTGTTCCTAAATCTATTCCTACTACTTTTGCCATAATTTATTATTCCTCCTTAAATTTTCCTACTGTTACCTGTGCCGGTCTCAACACTCTGCCTTCAGTCCTGTAACCTTTGAGCCTTTCGCTTATCACTACACCGTCAAGCTCAGGGTCTTCAACATCTTCAGTACCTGCTGCGTCATGAAGAGAGGGGTCAAATTTTTCGCCTTCTGACTTTATGACACTGACACCGAGTCCCTCAAGGACATTCACGAACTGTCTCTGTACCATCTCAACGCCCTTGATTATCCCTTGAGCGTCCTGTGAACTTGCCGATAACGCCCTGTCCAAGTTATCTAGTACCGGAAGCATTGCCGTTATTACTTCTTCTTGAGCTCGTGTTCTAGCCTCCTGACGTTCTTTTATCGTGCGCTGTCGGAAATTGTAGAAATCGGCTCTTGCTACTGCTAAATCATGCTCAAGTTCTTCTATTTTTTTTGACTGTGAGTCATCTTCCTGCTGTTGTTCTTCGTCTGTTACAACTTCTGTTTCCTCGTCCATAACTTCACCTCCCTGAAGAGTCTTCGTCTAAAGCGTCGGCAACGCTCTCAAGAACGCTGATTGATTTCTCGTAATCCATTCTCAGCGGTCCGATTAACCCCAAAACGGCTTTTTGCTGTCTTGGTCTTGCCGGAATGAGTATCATTGCGTTGTCCTCCATGCCTTCAGTCTCGTTTTCTTCACCGAGAGAGATTCTCATGTTCTTGCTTTCACGGCATCGTTCAATCATGCGGGCTAAAGGTTTTTCCTGTTCGAGAAGATTCAACACCGCCTGAATCCGTGAGAGAGTCTGAAAGTGAGGAACATCAAGAAGCTGTCTTGCACCCGAACTGAAGAACCTGTAATTCTGCTCCGTCAAGAACTTGTCAAGCTCTCTTATAGCGTCCCTGCAAGCCGTCTCAGCCTCAGTCAGTCCCGATGAAACGTACTGATACAGCATCTCCCTGACATCGCGCCAAGAATGCCCAGCCGAAAACGTGCTGATTCTCCTGCTCAATTCTTCGAGAGTCTCAGCGTCAATCTCATAAGGCAGACTGAATTGTGAATGATGAACGAGACCGCCTTTAAGGACGATAAGAGCGAGGACGTTATTGCCGCCCATCATCATGAGGTCGATGTGTTGAATCTCAGCGTCTTCGAGAGCCGGAACAGCGGCGACGGCAACGCAGTTAGTGAGTCTTGCCATGAGGTGAGTAACATGGTTGAGGAGGTCTTCAAGTCCGCTTTTACTGCCGAGAATTTCGCGCCTGATGTCCTCAGTGTGTGAATAATCCCTTGCCCTAGCCGTTACCGAGTCAACATAGACCCTGTAAGCTCTTGCTGTCGGCAGTCTTCCTGACGATGAATGAGGCTGATAGAAGTAACCTAATTCCTCAAGGTCTGCCATTTCGTTGCGTATTGTAGCCGGACTGAGACCGCGAATATATTTCTTGACGATTGTTCGGGAGCCAGCCGGTTCACCGGTCTTGATGTACTCGTAGACTACTGCGAGAATTATGCTCAACTGTCGTTCAGTCATTGTTGCTCACCTCCTGTTATGCTTTTAGCACTCACACTCAATGAGTGCCATTAAAATTGCAACGCGGATAAGATTAGCAGAGGGTGTGAAAAAAGTCAAATGTGTGAACTACTCCGCCTATAGAGGCTGGAGCTTCCTAATTCAACGAGGTCTGCGTTGCTACATTTCTGTTTCCGTCTTACGTCCTCTCCAAAGGCGTTT
>CAJODC010000043.1 GCA_905233215.1 uncultured Synergistales bacterium | reverse complement strand
ATTCGTCATATAAATATGAGGGCGACGCTGAGGAAGTATTTGGCGTAAGAGTGTTACGGCCTGTCTTTGTGTTGACGGAGGGCAGGCCGTTTTTGTTTACCCTCAAACGTCAAGCATATGAAAGTTCAAGAATGCCCGCCCGCTGTTTCAAATCACACTGAATATCATAGAACAGTGAATCAGAAACACCGAAATAATCGCCAAGTTTTTTTGAAATTTCCGGCGTAATATCAAATTCATCTGCGAGCATGGCTCTAACATCATACAAAGGAATACCTGTACCGGCAGATAAATCACTGGCTGTAACGTTCATCGGCATCATAAATTCATCAAGCAGAAACTCGCTCATATGTGGCAGCGGTATATTCATCTAAATTTTCCGATTGCTTTCACTTTTTCGACTGAGTACATGAGCTGAAATTATAACAGAGAAATCATCTTATGCCGTATAATTACCAAAAACTCAGGGAGGCATCTCACCGTGAAAGGAATCGTATTAGCCGGAGGAAGCGGAACGCGTCTTTATCCGCTGACCCTCGTAACGTCAAAGCAGTTATTGCCAGTTTACGACAAACCGATGATCTACTACCCAGTTTCAATATTGATGCAGGCAAAAATCCGCGACATTCTCATAATCTCAACGCCTGATGACCTTCCACGCTTCGAGAAATTACTCGGTACAGGCGAAAGATTCGGCGTGAATTTCTCTTACGCTGTCCAGCCATCGCCAGACGGACTCGCTCAAGCCTTCATAATCGGAAAAAATTTCATCGGCTCGAACACAGTAGCGATGATTCTCGGCGACAATATTTTTTCAGGTCAAGGACTGTCAAAAAGACTCTCCGAAGCCGTCATCAACGCTGAATCAGGAAAAGGCGCAACAATTTTCGGCTACTATGTCGATGACCCTGAACGCTTCGGTATAGTTGAGTTCGACAAAAACGGCCGTGCAGTATCAATCGAGGAAAAACCAGAACACCCAAAAAGCAATTACTGCGTTACAGGACTCTATTTCTATGACAACAAAGTCGTCGACTTCGCCGAAAGTCTCAAGCCTTCAAAGCGTGGCGAACTCGAAATCACTGACCTCAACCGTGTGTATCTCGATCGCGGCGAGCTTAACGTTGAGCTTCTCGGTCAGGGCTTCACTTGGCTTGACACCGGGACTCATGAGAGCCTCGCTGACGCTACGAACTTCGTCAAGACTCTCGAAACTCATCAGCACCGAAAAATCGCATGTCTTGAGGAAATCGCTTACCTTAACGGCTGGATAACCCGTCAGCAGGTCATGGCAGTAGCGGATCAGTTAAGCAAAAATCAATACGGCCAATATCTACGTGACGTTATCGAAGGGAAGTATATTGATGCCAGATAAAATTTTCATTACAGGCGCAAATGGTCAGTTAGGGCGCGACTTGGTACACGAGTTCGCAACTAGGGGAGTCGAATGTGTCGCCTCAGACATTCAGGAGTCTTTCGCAGGAGATGAGAATTGTCGTTACGTTCAGCTTGACATCACAGACTATGACGCTGTCGACTCGGCCATGAAGGACTCAGGCTGTGAGCGTGTGATTCATTGCGCAGCGTGGACAGCCGTTGACCCTGCCGAAGACGAAGCCAACAAGCCTAAAGTTTTCGCCGTCAACGTTACCGGCACTGAGAACATCGCAAGGGCTTGCGCAAAATATGACATGATCATGACGTACATCAGCACAGATTATATTTTTGACGGAACAGGGACTCGCGCTTGGCAGCCTGATGACACATCATACGCTCCACTGAATTATTACGGCTGGACAAAATTACAGGGAGAGCTGGCGGTCAGAAAATATCTGCAAAAATTCTTCATCGTTAGAATCGCTTGGGTATTCGGCAAAAACGGCAACAACTTCGTCCGTACCATGCTGAAAATCGCAGAGACACATGACACGCTTCGAGTCGTCAATGACCAGATAGGAACGCCGACATACACGCCTGATTTAGCTCGTCTTCTTGCCGACATGAACATGACCGAGAAATTCGGAACGTATCACGCAACGAATGAAGGCGGTTATATTTCGTGGTACGATTTCGCATGTGAAATTTTCGCTCAAGCCGGTGTGAAAGTTAATGTTATTCCCGTGAAAACATCAGAATATGGACTGTCAAAAGCAAAGAGGCCGTATAATTCACGTTTGGACAAAAGCAAGTTGAGCGAGTCAGGATTTATTCCTCTTCCTGATTGGCGAGACGCATTAAGGAGGTACTTGAATGGCACAAATTAGAGTCGAACATGACGTTGAAGGCATAAAGGGATTATGCGTCATAACCCCGACAGTACACGGAGACAAGCGGGGCTATTTCACCGAGACATTCAATCAGCGTGAAATGAATGAGGCCGGACTGCCTTACGTTTTCGTTCAGGACAACCAGAGCAGCAGCGTTAAAGGCGTTCTGCGAGGGCTTCACTTTCAGATTCGTTACCCTCAGACAAAACTCGTCAGGGTTATCAGGGGCGAAGTCTATGACGTTGCAGTTGACGTGAGGAAGGGCAGTGATACATTCGGGAAGCATTACGGGCTTGTGCTGACTGAAGAGAATCACAAACAGCTATTGATACCGAAGGGATTCGCTCACGGCTTCTTGGTACTGTCCGATTACGCTGAGTTCTGCTACAAGTGTGATGACTTCTGGCACCCTAACGATGAAGGCGGAATAATCTGGAACGATCCCGAAATCAATATCTCGTGGCCTCATGTTGACGTTGAACTGAACATCATCGAGAGAGACATGAATCTACCGAAACTGAAGGAGGCAATCTTGCCATGAAAATTATCGTAACAGGCGGAGCAGGTTTCATAGGAAGCAATTTTATTTTTCACATGCTGAAATATCACCCTGAGGACAAAATAATTTGTATCGACAAATTGACTTACGCCGGAAATTTAGCAACACTGAAACAGTTAATCGCTGATGAAAAAATTTCGTTCTTCAAGCTGGACATTTGCGACCGTGAAAGAATTTACGCTCTTTTTGAACGTGAACGTCCTGACATTGTAGTGAACTTCGCCGCAGAGTCTCATGTTGACCGCTCAATAGACAATCCGGGAATTTTCCTGTTCACCAACACTCTGGGTACCGGCGTTCTTCTCGATGCCTGCATGAAGTACGGGATAAAACGTTATCATCAAGTCAGCACCGATGAAGTTTACGGAGACTTGCCGCTTGACCGTCCCGACATGTTCTTCACTGAGTCATCGCCGATAAAAACATCATCGCCTTATTCAGCGTCAAAGGCAGGAGCTGACATGTTAGTTCAGGCGTATCACAGAACGTATAAACTCCCTGTCAGCATCAGCAGATGTTCAAACAATTACGGGCCTTATCACTTCCCCGAAAAGTTAATCCCTCTCATGATAATCAACGCTCTTCATGACAAGCCTTTACCCGTTTACGGTCAGGGCATCAACGTCAGAGACTGGCTGTATGTTGAGGATCATTGCAGGGCTATTGACATGATTATTCACGATGATGATTGTGTAGGCGAGGTGTTCAACATCGGCGGTCATAACGAGATGAGAAATATCGACATCGTGAAGCTGATTTGTTCTGAGCTTGGCAAGCCTGAGAGTTTGATTCATTTTGTTACTGACAGGAAAGGCCATGACTTGAGATACGCTATCGACCCGACGAAAATATATTTGCGTTTAGGCTGGAGACCTGAGACCAGATTCGCTGACGGTATCAGGAAGACAATTAAATGGTACTTGGAGAATGAGTCGTGGTGGAGGCCGTTAGTGAAAATCACAACAGCCTGACCGCAAGCGTCATTCTCTCGTGAACATCGCCCCTTCTGTATGAACAGCATCGTTTGTCCCTCAGCGTGTCAATTCCTGAGAGGACAATTCTTTTTTTGTCGACTCCGCAGTCAATCAACTGACTCTGAATTTCTCCGGCCAAGTCAAAATATACATTCTCGCCGTTAATGTCAAAATTTTCACTGTGAAAAGTCTCAAGCCCTTTCTCTGTCCATTCATCGCCGATCTTCCTGAAATATTCACGTCCTATACATGGCCCTATCCATGCGTTAATCTCGGAGAAGTTTTTATCGGTCAAGTTCAATCCCTCCCGTGAAATGTTCAACACAGTACCCTTGTAGCCTGAATGAAGTATCATCACCCATTGATTAGACCACAGCATGACGGGCGCACAGTCAGCAAAACGCAGAGAGGCTTGAACGTTCCGAACGGTCAAAAAAATTCCGTCAGCTTCAGGCCGTGAAGGCAATGAAAATTCCGGGAGAGTTTCAGAGTCAACAACAAGAATCTTTTTGCCGTGAACCTGTGACGGCATTACGTGAGGGATTGAATCGTTAAGAGTTACGGTCTCGCCTTTCATGAAAAAATCTGCGCTGATGAAATCGTTTGTCGTTATTCGCATGTTGATTACCCTTTGTGCTAATATTGCTGAAATTTTTGTTACGGGAGAATTGTATAATGAACCTTGATTTTTTTGCAGTAGCCTCGAATCTCGTCAGTCTTTTTGCTTTAATCGCTGTCGGTTATATCGTTCTGAAATCCGGCGTGCTTAAAGCGGAAGCATCAGCTCATTTTTCATCGTTGCTTCTGAAAGTTACACTGCCCTGCACAATTTTTGTCTCGCTCGTTTCGCGTGAATATGACCCGTCATTTGTCCGTGACGGAATAACGATAGTCATCGCCGGTATTATCGTCTTCATTGTCATGCTGTATTCATCAAGGGCGATTGCCTATGCTCTTGGAGTCCCTGAAGGCTGCCGGGGAGTTTGGGCGTTCGTGTCGACTTACAGCAATTCGGGCTTCATGGGCTTCCCTATAGCACTAGCTCTCTTGGGGACTGAAGGACTCGCGCTGTCGGTGATGCTTAACATTTCCTTCAACATAACGCTTTACACGCTTGGAACTTTTGAGATAATCCGGGACAATCCCGATCATGATTCGTCAGGGTTTGACCTGAAGTCGATAATCTTCAGCAACATCAATATAGCTACAGTCTTGAGTCTCATAGCGTATTTCGGGCGCGTAAAAATTCCGTCTGTAGTCATGATGCCTCTCAACTATCTTTCGGGCATAACGACTCCGCTCTCAATGATAATGATAGGAATGGCACTCGGACGGTCAAAAGCATCAAATATTTTCTCAGACGTTCACGCATGGACAGCAACGGCGATGAGACTCATAGTGTGGCCGCTTGTCATTATGGGAGTCCTGAAGCTGTTCACGCTGAGTGAGAATCCGCTTGTCGGGGCGGTGATGATTCTGATCAATGCCATGCCGGGAGCGAGTGTTACTACGGTACTTTGCGAGATGTATCACGGGAATGTTGATTTTGCTGCAAGAACCATGTTGATTCAGAACATTATGTGTATGGTAACGATTCCTCTGGTGTGTATGATGATGTAGTGTGATAGAATACGAGCTGAGTACAAAACCCATTAGCCAGTTGAGGGCGATGAAGAATCGAAACGCCTTCCGAGCGAGTCTCTTCACCGCTCTTCAATGCCGAATCATCTCTGTGAACTCGTCTTCACTGAGAATTTTTATGCCAAGAGACTCGGCCTTCGACAGTTTCGAGCCTGCCTTTTCGCCAGCGACAACATAGTCAGTCTTCTTGCTGACACTGGAAGCGACTCGACCGCCCAAAGCCTTGACCTTCTCTCCTGCCTCATCACGTGTCATTGACGAAAGACCGCCGGTGAAAACAAATGTCTTTCCCTCAAATTTTCCGATGACATTCTTTTTCTCACTGCTCATAGTGAAGCCCATTGCCCGGAAAGTCTCAATCATCTTCACGTTCTCTTCATTCCTGAAGAACTCGTGAACAGATCCTGCAATCACCGCTCCGACTCCCTCAACATCAGCTAGGCTCTCCTCGTCAGCGTTCATGAGGCTGTCAATGTCGCTGAAACGTTCAGTGAGTAAAGCTGCTGTGTTCTTTCCGACTCCTGGAATGCCGAGAGCTGTAATCAAATTTGCGAACGGCCTCGATTTTGAGGCGTTGAGTTCAGCCAGTAAATTTTCTGCTGACTTCTCGCCAATCTTGTCCAGTGTCGTCCAGTCCTCAAGTGTCAATGTGTAAATATCGCTGAGGCTGTGAATTTTTCCTGATACCGTGAGTTTTTCGGCCAGCTTCTTTCCGATGCCGTTGATGTTCATTCCGTCTCGTGAAGCAAAATATTTCAAGCTCTCGGTCAACTGTGCAGGACATGACGCTCTGTTCGGGCATCTGTAGGCGGTCTCTTCCGGCAGACGAACAATCAAAGAACCGCAAGCCGGGCATCGTTCAGGCATCGTGAAGGGAAGTTCATCGCCTTTCCTCGCTCCAGCGTCAACGCTCACTACTTCGGGGATAATCTCGGCTGCCTTCCTCACGTAGACCCAATCGCCGACTCTGATGTCCTTCCTTGCGATCTCGTCAGCGTTGTGAAGTCCTGCCCGTGAAACCTGAGTCCCTGCAAGCCTCACAGGTTCAAGCACCGCAACAGGTGTCAAAACTCCAGTTCTTCCGACTGAAACGGCAATGTCAAGAATTTTAGTTCGTGCTTCTTCAGGCGGATACTTGTAGGCCACTGCCCATCTCGGAGCGTGAGAGGTTGAGCCGATTTCGTCCCATTTCGTGAGGTCATTGAGTTTCACAACAACACCGTCAGTAACGTAGCCGAGATTTTTTCGTTCAGTCCTCATTCTTTCGACAAAATTTTTCACGCCCTCAATATCATCGCATAATTCATACGCTCTTTGAACTGGAAGACCGTGTAACGATAGCCATTCGAGCGCACCGCTTTGTGTTTTTACACCGAAGTTTTCAGCGTCAACAAGGTAGTAAAGGAATATGTCGAGTCCTCTTTCGGCGATTACGCTTGAATCTTTTTGACGGAGAGTCCCGGCTGCGGCGTTTCGGGGGTTAGCGAAAAGTTTTTCGCCTCGTGAATCTTTCAGTTTGTTGACAGAATTAAACCGCTCCCAAGTCATCAGGACTTCGCCTCGAACTTCGACTCTTCCGGCTGGAGCGTCAACGAGTTTCTTCGGTACAGCGTCAACAAGCATCAAGTTTTCCGTAACATCTTCGCCGACATGGCCGTTACCCCTTGTTGCGCCTCTAACAAAAATTCCGTCCTCGTAAATCAGAGACACAGCAAGCCCGTCAATCTTCATCTCACAGATGTAGCCTTTAGCGTCAAGGCGTTCAAAGAAGTCAGCAAGTTCATCAGGCGTAAAGACATTATCGAGAGAGAGCATCGGCGTTGAGTGTTCGACTTTTGCGAAAAGAACGCTTGAAGTTCCGCCGACAGTCTGAGTCGGTGAGTCGCTTCTTGCGTACTGTGGGTAATCCTGTTCGAGCTGTTTCAGTTCACGGACTAGAGCATCATATTCAGCGTCGGAGATTTCCGGGTTATCGTCATCATAATACAAGCCCGCATGATGTTTCACGAGGGCGTAAAGCTCATTCATGCGGGACTGAAAAATATTCATGTTACGCTTTCGGTTTCATCGCCGGGAATAGTATCACATCACGGATTGATCTTGCTCCCGTCAGGAACATAACGATTCTGTCCATTCCGATTCCCATTCCGCCGGTCGGGGGTAAACCTGCCTCGATTGCGTTGATGAAATCTTCATCGAAAACGTGAGCCTCATCATCGCCTTCTGCCTTCTTGCGTGCTTGATCTTCAAACCGTTCGCGCTGGTCTATCGGGTCGTTCAACTCGCTGAATGCGTTTGCCACTTCTTTTCCGAACATGAACAGCTCAAAGCGGTGAGTGTAGTCAGGGTTGTCAGGGTCTCTTTTTGAGAGCGGTGAAATCTCCGTAGGGTGTCCGAGAAGGAATGTGGGTTCGATCAATTTCTCTTCACCGAACGCCTCAAAGAGCAGATTCAACACTGCGAACTTGCTTTCATGGCCGGTCATTTCGGAGGCGAGTCCTTTTTGACGGGCGATGTCTCTCGCTTCTTCGTCTGACTTCACCGCGTCAATGTCAACTCCGGCAAATTCTTTGACAGCCTCACGCATTGTGATTTTTCGGAAAGGTTTTGAGAGGTCAAGTTTTGTACCGTTCCATTCGATTTCAAGAGTGCCGATTGATTTCGCTGCGTTCCTGATTAACTCTTCAGCAAGATTCATCATGTCAACGTAATTCGCGTAAGGCCAATACACTTCCATCATGGTAAATTCAGGGTTGTGCATTGTGTCGATGCCTTCGTTGCGGAAGTTCCGCCCGATCTCGTAGACTCGTCCCATCATTCCGACAACAAGTCTCTTCAGGTAAAGCTCAACGGCTATCCTCATGTACATGTCGACACTGAGGGCGTTGTGGAACGTCTTGAATGGTCTTGCGTTCGCTCCTCCTGCGAGGACTGAGAGTATCGGCGTTTCGACTTCAAGTGTTCCGTGCGACTCTAAAGTCTCCCTGAACGATGAAATTATCTTTGAGCGTTTTCGGAACACTTCACGGACATCAGGGTTAGCGATGAGATCCATGTAACGCTTTCTGTAACGTAATTCTGTGTCGGTGAGGCCGTGCCATTTTTCCGGAAGCGGTCGGATTGCTTTGCTGAGTAATCTGTATTCGCTGACCATGATTGTCAGTTCGCCTCGTCTTGTCCTGCAAGGGTGTCCGACTATGCCGAGCCAGTCCCCTGTGTCAACCCATTTCTTGAGGAAGTCGTATTCTTTTTCGCCGATTGTGTTAATCTGGAAATATAACTGAATGCGCGAGCCCTCGTCCGCCAAGTCGGCAAACGTAGCTTTACCCTGCTTGCGGATTGTCATGACCCTTCCGGCTGTGCTGAGTGTAACGGAAGTGTCTTCCTGTTCCGGCTGAAGCGAGTCGAAACGCTCACGTATTGAAGCGATTGTGTCCCGTCTGTCCCAAGTTTCATTGACGTAGGGATTGTAGCCTTCTTCGGAAAGTAAACGCTGTAATTTTTCTTTGCGCTGGCGTACTACTTCGTTGTCTTCTGATGAAAAATCGTTCTGTAAAATTTCTTCGGCCATTTAGCAGTCTCCTTTGTGAAATTTCTCATGTCCGGCATATTTTACCAAAACAAGCCGTAACACCTCTGACTTTCGTTTCGGTAAGTATGTCAAAGTATTCACCGATTCAATTTTTTCTGATAAACTTTCCAGCATCGTAAACAAATTTTTCGCAGTAAGGAATAACGGTGAATGCCAAAACTCTTAATCATAGCGGACGATTTTACAGGAGCGTTAGACGCTGGAGTACAATTCGCATCGCTGGGGGCAAAATCCCTTGTTGTTACAGAAGATGATTATGACCTTTCAAACGCTGAAGGGCTTGACGTTCTGATATACGATGCTGAAACGAGGCACATAACCCCTAAAGAAGCCTATCAGAAAGTTTACGGTTTTGTGAAGCGTGCCGACAGAAAAAAATTTCCCTACGTATACAAGAAGACCGACTCAGGTTTACGGGGCAACATAGGCGCGGAAATTGCCGGAGCTATGGACGCTCTTGGAATTGATGAGGCCGCTTTCGTTCCTGCGTTCCCTGCAATGAGGAGAGTTACGCGGGGCGGTGTGCATTATGTTGACGGTGTGCCTGTCGCTGAAAGCATGTTCGCTTCAGATCCTTTTGAACCTGTGAAGCATTCAGACGTTCACGAGATACTCAGAGAGCAGACCGACAAGAACATAACGGTTTATGACGCTGAGACAGACGGCGACATGACAGCCGTGGCAGGCCGACTCGGTCATGAAGGCTTGAGACTCACGGCAGGCTGTGCAGGTTTTGCCGGAGTGCTTGCGCATGTCTTGGGCTTTCACGGGAAGAGTGATGAAGTTCCTGTTATGCCCGAAAAATTTTTCATGGTCTGCGGAAGCGTCAACCCTGTAACACGAGCGCAAATTGATTACGCAAGGACACAGGGCTTCAAGTATATCTGTCTCAGTGTCGGCCAAAAATTGAGTGCAGCATGGCCGGACAGTTCCGAATGTTACGAGATTGGAGCGAAATGGCTCGCTGAAATCGGAGCCTCAAACGCCATACTTGATGCCAACGATCCGAACGATAAGGACGCTACAGACCGATACATTCACGAGAAGGGAATGACACCTGACGAGGTACGCCTGAACATTTCGAGGAGTGTTACAGGAGCAGCGAAGGCCATCATTGACGCAGGACTCGAAGCAAGGTTAATGTGTGTCGGAGGCGATACGCTTCTTGCGCTGATGAGGGCGGTCGGAGTCCGTGAACTTGTTCCGATGCGTGAGGTAACTTCGGGAGTCGTTCTGACTAGTTTTGTGTACAATAAGAGGACTTACTACGTTATGACTAAATCGGGCGGTTTCGGTGAAAGAGACTTGCTCGTGAAATTAACAGAGGGGGAAAAGCAATGTTAAGCAAATATTCTTTGGGAATGCCCAACACAGTATTCGGCGGTGAGGATTCACTGTCGAATATCGCTGACGTTCTCGCCAATGAAGGCGTGAAGAAGCTGGCGGTCTTCACCGACAAAGGCATTCAGAACGCAGGACTTCTTGATTTCCCGATGGAGTACGTCAAGAAATCCGGCGTTGATTACACGATACTGAATGATTTACCGCCTGAACCGAGTTACGAACAGGCTCAGAAACTTGTTGACCAGTGCAGGAGCTACGGTGCTGACTTCATACTTGCTGTAGGCGGTGGAAGCGTCATGGACACG
>CAJODC010000042.1 GCA_905233215.1 uncultured Synergistales bacterium | reverse complement strand
AGAAGGGTCGCCATAGGACGAATAGTCGAGTCTGCACCGCCGCCGACACCCCAAGGGCAGACGATGGTAACTTTCCGCTCGAACTTCCATTCAGCGGACGCGAACGAAGCAAAGCTCACAACAAGAGTAACAGCGAGCAATGCGCAAAGAAACTTCTTCATGAGTGATATACCTCCTGAAAGTATAGTGAAAACTTGGTGAGAAGATTTTATCATATACGAACGGAATCAAAAAATCCTGTACAATAACCATAAAAGGAAGGCGATTCACATTAAGCTCATTATGTTAGGAACAGGCAACGCTCTTGTTACTGAATGTTACAACACATGTTTTATTCTCAGCGATGAAGGCAGAAATTTTCTTGTTGACGCTGGAGGGGGCAACGGGATTTTACATCAGATTAAACACGCTGGTTTCTCTTTCAACGATATTCACGATGTCTTCATCTCACACTCACATCTTGATCACATTCTCGGAGCGGTATGGATCGTCCGAAGCTCGGCACAGATGATGAGTCATGAACAGTATGACGGAGACATGAATATTTACTCTCACGATGAAGTTATCGCCCTGATTGATGACCTCGCAAAAAAATTACTGCTCCCTTATCAGTATAACTATGTCGGAAAACGCATTCACCTCATAACGGTCGACAAAAACGAAACAAGAAACATCATAGGCCATGACGTGAGCTTCTTCGACATAAATTCGCCTCGAACAAAACAATTCGGTTTCACGTTCTATTATGACGGAGGAAAAAGACTCGTCTTCTGCGGTGACGAGAGCCTGAAGACTTCGTGTGAATGTTACGTTGAGGGCTGCGACTGGCTGTTACACGAGGCGTTCTGTCTCTATGAAGACGCTGAAATCTTCAAGCCCTACGAGAAATTTCATTCAACCGTCAAAGACTCCTGCGAACTTGCACAGAGACTCGGCGTGAAAAATCTTCTTCTCTATCACACTGAAGACTCGGATCTTCCCAACAGAAAGAAACGTTACACAGATGAGGGGAAATTTTATTATTCTGGTAATATATTTGTACCTTATGACTTGGAGACGGTGATAATATGAGATACGATTTTGAGACAGTACACAAGAGATTCAAGACAGGCTCAATGAAATGGAACGAGATGAAGGAATACGGCGTTAAAGACACTGACGACATAATACCGTTTTCGGTTGCCGACATGGAATTTGTTACACCGCCGGAAATTGTCGAAGCGTTGAAGAATGAACTTGACACATCAATAATGGGTTACGAGAATCCAACGCCTGAATATCTCGCCTCTGTCTGTAAGTGGCTGAAGGCTCGCCGAAACTGGAACGCGAAACCTGAATGGATATTGCCTTCTCACGGAATCGTTGACGCATTCTTTGAGGCTGTCAGGACGTTCACTGATGAGGGCGATGGCGTAATGCTGATGACACCGGTGTATTATCCGATGTACATGGCCGTGAACGCTAACAGGCGAGTCCTTGTCGACAACAGGCTCATCAACACAGGGACACGCTACGAGATTGATTTTGACGACATGGAACGCAAAGCGGCCTATCCCAACACAAAGATGTTGATACTTTGCAGCCCTCATAACCCGACCGGGCGAGTCTGGACGAAAGACGAATTGACTCGAATCGGCGAAATCTGCCTGAAACATGATGTGCTTGTCGTGTCAGATGAGATTCATTTTGACTTGATTATGCCCGGCCATGTCCACACGGTATATGCTTCGATCAGTGAAGAGTTTGAACAGAATTGTCTTGTACTGACAGCACCTAGCAAGACATTCAACATCGCTGGTCTTCAAACGTCAAATGTATTCATTCCGAACGCCGAACTCCGAGCGAAGTTCCTCGACAGTCTCAAGCTCTCAAATCCGAACCCAAAGTGCAACATCTTGGGCTATGTTGTCGCTAAAGCCGCGTATGATTCCTGCGGTCAATGGCTTGATGAATGCTTGAGTGTCATCGACAGTAACAAGAAGATAATCGCTGGCTTCATGGCCGAAAATTTCCCTTCAGTGAAAGTTCATGAGCTTGAAGGTACATATCTTCTGTGGCTTGACATGAGGGGATTGGGAATTGATTTCCGTGAACTTGAGAGGATCAATCATGAGGAAGCGAGATTGTTTTTTGACGAGGGCTATATTTTCGGTGAACAGGGCGAGGGCTTCGAGAGATGGAACATTGCCTGCCCGACACGATACATCACTGAGGCACTCGAAAGAATGAGGGAAGCCTACAGCAGGCACATGAAGTAACGCATCAGTGTCATAGAATATCCGCTCTGTCTTCAAAAGGTGGGCGGATTTTTTGTGTTATGATATAAATCAAGTTGTTCATTCTCAACAGGAAGGGGAGAGAGTAGCAATGGGTATCAGAGAGAAAATAGCAGCACGGCAGGAACGTCAAGCCGAAGCAGAGAATGACGAGGAACTTCAACGATTTGACCGGGCATTGTTCCGCATGGCTGTTGTGATAATTTCAGGTTACGCAGTCAGTACTGTAATAGCCCTGTTAATTTACAATTTGAAATGATGACAGACAATAAAAGAAAGGAGTAAAAAATCTTGCATATCATATTGAGCATAATCGCATTCATAATTGTTATAGCAGTCTGCGTAATAGTCCACGAATATGGACACTACATCACCGCAAAAATCTTGGGCGTTCAAGTTCATGAGTTCGCATTCGGAATGGGCCCGGCATTGTTACAGCACAGGGACAAATCCGGAATGTTATGGTCATGGCGTGCGTTCCCTGTCGGAGGCTTTTGCCGACTCGCCGGAATGAACGAAGAAGACGAAGGAGAGTCAGTGATTCCCGGGCATGGCTTCAACGAGCAGTCAGCATGGAAAAGATTTCTCATTCTCCTCAACGGTTCAGCATTCAACGTGATACTTGCCGTCCTCTTGATGGCGTTGTACCTTTGGGGGCATGGAGTGCTTGACATGGACAGCACGAGAATCGGCGAGATAATGCCGGGCTTCCCGTCTGAACAGGCAGGACTCCAAGTCGGCGATGAAATCATGAAGGTAAACGGCGAAAACGTCAGCAAATGGCGTGAGATGTCCGAGAAGATTCGTGTTGAGGCAGGAAAAAGCGAGTCGATAAATCTCGAAGTCAAACGAGGCGATGAAACTCTCACGATGACTCTCAATGTCCCGAACAACGAAGAATATGGCCGTCCGATGTTGGGAGTGTCGCCGTCATTCGTTCGTTACGGAATGTTCAAGGCGTTGAGGAACTCGGCCAGTTACACCTACAGAATGACGGTCATGATGCTTCGTGGACTTGCTGAACTCGTCATGGGCTATCAGGAAGCTGACGTAACCGGCCCTGTCGGTATAGCGTCAATGTCCGGCCATGCACTGAGATCGGGATTGTGGGGTTTCGTGACATTCATTGCGATAATCGCTCTCAATCTCGGAATACTGAATCTTTTCCCGATACCTGCGCTTGACGGAGGACGGATACTATTTGTGTTACTTGAGATGATACTCAGAAGACGGCTTCCCGAAAAAGTCGAGAACTGGATACACACGGCCGGTTTTGTCGTGTTAATATCGCTGATGATTCTCGTAACCTTCAAAGATGTCTACAACATATTCATGACACATTAAGGGGTGAAAACATGAACAGTAAAAGGCAAGTGAACATTAACGGACTGACAATCGGCGGTGATGCTCCTGTACGTGTTGAGAGCATGTTGAAAATTTCGCTCGACAAGCGTGAAGAATGTACGCAACAATGTGAACGCCTCATAAAATCGGGCTGTGAGATGGCTAGAGCCGCTCTTCCTGACGCTAAGTTTGCGGCTGACCTGAAAGCACTTGTTGAGTCGACAAGGCTTGTGATAATGGCGGACATTCATTTTGACCCTGCGCTTGCGATTCTTGCGATTGAAGCAGGCTGCAAGGCGATAAGAATCAATCCCGGCAACATGCCTTTGAACCGTCTCAACGATGTAATATCCTGCGCAAAATCGAACGGAGTTGTGATTCGAATCGGCGCGAACGGCGGAAGTGTCTCAGGGCTTCAACTGGCAGAGGCTGACGGCGACAGGGCGAAGGCTCTTTTCATCGCTGTGAGGGAACAGGCCGAGTTATTGCTTGGTCAGGGCTTTGAGGACTTGATACTTTCAGCGAAATCTTCAAGCGTTCCGGAATGCGTGAGGGCTAACGAGATGATCTCGTCTGCTTACCCTGATTTCCCGATGCACATCGGACTCACTGAAGCAGGGCCGGGAGACGGCGGTGTAGTGAAGGGGACTGCGTGTATATCGGCGTTGCTGATGAGGGGAATCGGTGATACTTTGAGGGTGTCATTGACCGATGAACCTGAAAGGGAAGTGAGAGTCGGTTACGAAATACTGAAGGCTCTTGAGCTTCGCATGAGGGGAGTGAACTTGATTTCCTGTCCTACATGCGGAAGAAGACGGGCTGACGTTATGAGGCTGGTGAAAGTTGTTGAGCCGTTGCTTGACGGACTGCCTGATGGTGTATCAGTTGCTGTGATGGGCTGTGAGGTCAACGGCCCAAAGGAAGCCCGGCACGCTCAGTACGGGATAGCCGGGACTCCCGGAGGTGCTGTACTGTTCAAGGAAGGCGAGAGATTCGGCGAGTATGCCTTCAACGAATTAGAGTCGGTACTGCCTGAGTTCTTGAAATAGATTCGACACGCTGTCGGCCTTCAATGTGTCAAGACTGACAGCGTTGTTCCTTCACACAATAAGCGTAATCAGATTCCCTTCATCGTCAAAGGCTAAATCTTCCGCTTCACTCTCAGCGGTAAGTCCCGGCCATTTCCCATTTTTGACATCAGAAAAATATTCCTCGCTCATCATTATGCTTCCGATGTGAAGGCTGTTCGGTATGCGAATCACTCTGACGTGTTCACGGTCAATGCCTGTACATGTGCGAATACACATCTGAATCGCTTCCTTGTCCGTTGCAACAACACAAGGTATTCTCGCACTCGCTAGAACGGTTGACGTTATGCAGTTCGGGTACATCATTTCGGGATTGATTGACTCGTAGAATTTTTTTGTGATTACACTGGCAAGCCCAACTCCCAAAGCATTCCCGTGACTCTCTCTGCTCAGTCTCAAAAAGCAAGTCCGCTGAACTTTCACTCCTCCGGTTGCGTACTCTGTCGAAAATGTCCCGGTAATATTAGGGTCAACACCTGTACCGCTGTAATTCTTCCCTGTCTCGTCAACTATCAGAACATCGCACTCTTCAGCGAGTATCTTCGGCATCTGTGAGAACGCGAATCGCAGCAGTTCCGGCTCTTTCGTCATGATGTCATGAGCGTCAATGGCAATGATACGGCAGGTCTCGTCATAGGCATTCTCGATACAGGGGACGGCGAAGAGTATTGGAGCTTTCTCGATGATTACTCTTGCGATTGACGGAATGTTCTCAGCGATATGACCCATTCCAGCACCGTGAACCTGCTCAGCTCCTTTCTGTTTACCGAGACCAACAGCCATCATCTTGCACGGCCCCGACTCGTAAGGCCCTCTGAAAGCGTTGTGAGGTTTAAGACGGCAGGAGACAATTATTCCGTCTGACTCGAATGCGTTTCTGTCAACAAAAACATTCTGCCCCGTGTCAGACAAACCCAAGTGTACCGTCTCCATGCTTGAACGAATTTCACAGCCCATAGAATCGGGCGTTATTCCGTAACCTGCTAAGACCTCGAGCTGACCTTCAGCCGTTGCGCCTCCATGACTGCCCATCGCCGGAACGATGAAGGGAATTGCTCCTCTTGACCTGACGAAATCAGCGATTGCTCTCGTGATTATTGCGACATTTGCCACGCCTCTGCTGCCTGCGGTGATGGCGATGTTCATTCCGGGCTTGATTTTGCTGACGAACGGTTCACGTGATAATTCGCTGAAAATTTTTGCCGGAATGTCTTTCGGCTCAATTCTCTCTCGTGAGAATGTCTGTTTTGCCCTAAACATTCGAGGGATTTTTACTCCCTCAAGAAGTTTTGACACTGTACCGCCGTGTATTATCTTCATGTTATCACACCTCTTGCTTTCATCTCGTCAAGTTCAGCGTTGAGTCTCTCAATTTCGACAACAGGAACATCACAGGAAACGCTGACATTCTCTGCGTAGTTCCACGAAAGATTTACGGCCTTCACAGCCTCAAGCAGTCTCGCAACATTCCCGACAGCGTTGTAGCCGAGAGTGATTGTTACGTTCGACATCTCGACACGCTCAACGCTTCCGCAAAGTTCGAGAGCCTTCATGGCCGTTCCACCGTAAGCGTCAATCAGTCCTCTAACTCCGAGCTTAACGCCTCCGAAATATCTCGTTACGATCACGATCACATTGACGAGGCCGGAACGCTTTATAGCGTTGAGTATCGGCCTCCCTGCGGTGCCGGAGGGTTCGCCGTCATCGGAGCTGTATTCAGTGCCGCTGCTGAGGACGTAAGCACGGCAGTTGTGGGTAGCGTCTCTGTATTTTCCTGTTACAAGAGTCAGAATCTCTCTTGCTTCTTTCTCGTCATGACACGGCGAAACGTCAGCGATGAAGACAGAACGCTTTATTTTTTCCTCGTAATGCGATGAAGTCTCAGGCTCTAAAGGCATTCGTCCCAAGCAGCCTTAATCTTGCGCCAAGAATTTTCGATAGCGTCAGCAAGTACTCTTGTCTCTCCCAAAACCGGCATGAAGTTGTTATCGCCGTTCCATCTCGGGACAATGTGCCTGTGAAGGTGGCCGTCAACCCCTGCTCCTGCCGTTCGTCCAAGATTGATGCCGATGTTGAAACCGTCAGGCTGCATCAAGGCTTTGAGGACTCGAATCGCTTTTGACGTGAGCGAGTGCATTTCGAGGGCTTCATCGTCAGTGAGAGACTCGTAAACGTTGGTGTGCCTGTAGGGAATTATCATCATGTGGCCGGGATTGTACGGATAAAGATTCATGATCACAAAACACGTACTGCCCCTGTGAACGATGAAGTGTTCATCGTCTTTGTTTTCGGCCGGAAAATCACAGAAGATACAGCCTTCATGCTTCGGTGCTTCGATGTAAGACATTCTCCAAGTAGCATATAACTGCTTCAAAATTATTACCCCCTCATGAATTATACTTGAAATCAGAAAAATGAATCTAAGTTTGACAAATTGAGTCATTGCGGTGTTATAATAACTGACACTTCTAAACGCTTTCAATTCCAAACAAGGAGATTTTATCAGAATGACAAAGACTCTAAACGATGAAAAATTAGTTTCAGTATCAATGTATCCCGAAAAAATTATCGCTTATAACTGGTATCACAAAGAGATGCTTCCGGGAAGCCTTCCTGATGTTTACGTAAGGGAAGGAGTTTACGAGGCTCTATTACGCGCAGCCGAGTCGCTTCCTTCTCAGTTAAGGCTTATTGTGTGGGACGGTTACAGAACATATCAGCTTCAATCATACCTTTATGAGTGTTTATTTTCACGTATCAAGGCGACAGGTTTGAGCGATGAAGATGCCAACAAGAAGACATCAATTTATGTTGCTTACCCGTCAAAAGATGATGACAATGTTTCTTTTCACCTGACTGGCGGAGCGGTTGACGTAACTTTGGCCGACAATGAAGGGCATTATCTGCCTATGGGCGGAGATTTTGATGATACTGAAGAACGTTCAAGGACAGATTACTATGATAACGCTGATTACGGCTTCAAGAACGGCGACAAAGTAACACCGTCAATGATGGCCTGTTGGAACAGAAGGACGCTCAAGCGAGTCATGACTGAGGCGGGATTCTGCAACTACAGCGAAGAATTTTGGCACTATAGTTTTTACGACCGCAACTGGGCAAAGGAGAAAGGCTACAGCGGTGAAGTTTATCACTACATAGAACCGGCATATAAATGGCGTTGAGATTTTAGCTCAGGGGTTAGGATAATTCCTAATCCCTGTTTTTTTGCTGAAGGTACAGCCGCAATAATTTTGACGGTACAAGCCAAGTTCCTTTGACACTTTAACGCTTCGTAAGAAACCGTTATTCTTCCGCCAGATTCTATTCTCCCACTTCAGGCCGTGAGATGACGCAATCATTTCGCCCAATCCGTTAATCAACGCAACGTTTTTGTGAGGGCTTATTGTGAGAGTCGTTGATATGTATTCACAGCCCAATTCTTTTGCGGTCAATGCGCACGCCGTTAGCTGTGTCTTGAAACACTCGGTGCATCGCTGACCGCCTTCGGGTTCATTTTCGAGGCCGTGAATTTTCGACAGCCATTCTTCCGGCGAATACGGTGAAATTTCGCAGGTTATCGAGTTATGAGCTATGACTGTACGAATTGCGCCAAGCCTCCTGTAATATTCATCGAATGGGTGAATGTTGCTGCCGTAAAAAAATCCGATGACATTCCAGCCTTCAGCGATGAGGTCAGGAATCGGAACTGAACCGTCAGGAGCACAGCAGATGTGTAAAAGAATGTTCTTCATGTTAACCTCCAGTCAAAAAAATCCTAACAGAAACAGGAGTGTACCATAGTTATGAAAATGGTGTAGACTCTTGAAGGTCAACAATATTTTCACTGGAGGTATAACAATGAGCAAAAAAGGTTTCACAAGTTCATTACCCTTTAAGCTGATTGTCGCTCTCATAGCGGGTATGTTAATCGGCTTCTGGCTGTCATCAATTCACGACAGTCCCATCGCAAAGGCTCTCCTCAACATAATCGTAACAGTTCACTTCATAGCCGGACAGTTCTTGACGTTCTGCGTGCCGTTAATCATCATCGGCTTTGTGGCACCATCAATAACAAGAATGGGCTCGAACGCTTCAAGAATGGTGCTTCTTGCTCTGACACTCGCTTACGCTTCATCAATAGGCGCAGCGTTCACGGCAACTGTGGCAGGTTACTCAATACTTCCCATGCTGAACATCGCTTCAGCCGTTGAGGGACTGCGTGAACTTCCTCCGCTCGTGTTCAAGCTCACGATACCGCAGATCATGCCGGTAATGTCGGCGTTATTCGTGTCAGTACTCGTTGGACTTGCAGCAGCGTGGAACAAGAGCAAAACGACAATAGCCCTTCTCGGTGAGTTTCAGCAGATAGTGTTGAGCATCGTAACAAGATTCCTGATACCTGTGCTTCCCTTCCTGATTGGTACAACATTCTGCCAGCTTGCCTACGAAGGCTCAATCACCGAACAACTGCCGGTGTTCATCACGATAATACTGATTGTCATTGTCGGTCATTACATCTGGATGGCACTGCTCTACTTCATAGCGGGAGCGTATTCAGGCCGTAACCCCTTCAACGTCATCAAGAATTACGGACCGGCCTACATGACGGCAATCGGTACAATGTCGAGCGCGGCGACTCTTTCAGTGGCTTTGACGTGCGCGAAGAAATCCGAGCCGACATTGCGTGATGACATGGTGAATTTCGGAATACCGTTATTCGCCAACATTCACCTCTGCGGATCGGTCATGACTGAAACGTTCTTCGTTATGGCCGTGTCGAAGATACTTTACGGAGCTTACCCGACTGTCGGCAACATGATACTTTTCTGCCTGTTACTGGGAGTTTTCGCCATCGGTGCGCCGGGAGTACCGGGCGGAACGGTCATGGCCTCGCTGGGACTGATAACGGGGGTGCTTGGCTTTGACGGAACTGGAACGGCGTTGATGCTGACGATTTTCGCGCTTCAGGATTCTTTCGGGACTGCCTGCAACGTTACGGGCGACGGAGCTTTGACGCTGATATTGACGGGCTATGCTGAGAAACACGGAATCAGTGCTGAAAATTTGGAGAACGTCATAGCGTGATGATGTGATGAGAAAATATTGCGTTCTGTCTTTTTGTTGACGGGACGCGATTTTTTTTTGCGCAAAAAAAAAGACCTCCTGCTTTAACGGGAGGCCTTTTGATTTTTCTTACTCAGCGATGATGAAGAGTTCTTCGGATTCTTGCTTGCCTGATTTCACGCTGACTTTGAAGTCATTGTGTACCAGTTCAGGAGGAAGCGTGAACACTCCTTCAGTTACTTTCACGCCATCAACCGCTTTGTCGTCAACGTAAACCGTAACGCTCTCAACCTCTTCAGGCCACTTGCCGATGATGAAGGTTAAGGGCTTGTCGGCTTTGACTTTCACCATGTCGCTGTCTTTGCCTTCGTAGCTTTCAACAACATCATCACTCGCAACGCTTAGAGTCGCTCGAATGTTCACGTCTGTGTTGCTGCCTGTCGACAAGTCGAGCGGTGCTGTCTGTAGTGATGATTTCGATGATGAAGATTTCTGCTCGGTAGTTTTTGACGAAGAAGGCTCTGCTGTTTGCGCCGATTTTCCGGCAGTCCCGGCCAGAGATGATATGTCAATCACCAACACTGTGATTTTGACAGTGGCTGACGCTTTGTTTTTGTCAACAGCCTTGACGGTGAATGTGAACGTTCCCGTCTTTGTCGGAGTGCCTTTGATTGTGGCTTTTGTGCTTGACGATGTGAGCTTGAGACCTGTCGGAAGTTTGCCCGAACTTATGCTCCAAGTGTAGGGGGCTGTGCCATTTGAGGCGAGAACGTAGCCTGAGAATGCGCTGCCTTTTATGGCGATGTTACTGATCGCTGACTCAAGATCAACCTTCGCCGCAATTACTTTTACGGTGAAAGCCTTAGTCCCTGCGATTTTGTTTTTGTCGACAGCCTTAATCGTGAATTTGAACGTCCCGGCCTTCGTAGGCTTGCCAGTGATTTTTCCTGTTGAAGCGTTGATCTTCATTCCTGTCGGCAATGTCCCGGAACTTTTTGACCAAGTATAGCTTGATGTTCCGCCTGTAGCTTTCGGTGTCCATGTGTATGACGCACCTTTTACGATTGTTGACGGAATTGTTGCCGTTACTGTCGTCTGAGTCACTTTGACGGTAAACTTCTTCGTTGAGGATAAACCGTTCGCAGTCGCTTTGACCGTGAATGTGAAATTTCCTGCTTTTGTCGGAGTTCCAGAGAGTTTCCCCGCTGATGTCAGTTTGAGGCCT